>CAYNVI010000382.1:0-5223 GCA_964400585.1 uncultured Pirellulaceae bacterium
ATTCAAATCCGCCGACGGCGGGACCCTCTTCTTGGACGAAATCGGGACGGCCAGTCCGGCGATGCAGGTCAAACTGCTGCGGGTCTTGCAGGAATTACAGTTTGAGCCGCTGGGCGGAACCGAGACCGAAACGGTCGATGTCCGCGTGGTGTTGGCGACCAACGAGGATCTGGCCGCAGCTGTCGCCCGTGGCAGCTTCCGGCAAGACCTCTTTTACCGGATCAACGTCGTCAACATCGCCTTGCCCGCCTTGCGCCAGCGCGCCGGCGACGTTCCCCTGTTGGTCGATCATTTCCTGGCCAAGGCTTGCGAGTCGGCAGGACGCACGGTCCAAGGATTCGATTCGCAGGCGATGGAATTGCTGCAGCGGTACAGCTGGCCCGGCAACGTCCGGGAGTTGGAAAACGTGGTCGAACGAGCGGTGTTATTGGGTCGGGAGTCGATCCTGGGTCCGGAGGATTTGCCGCCCGCCGTGGTTCGCAACGAACCGTCGACCCAGGCAGCCGGCGGCCTGCCCGCCCCTCCCACCCCTGCCAGCGGGTGGCCGGCAAGTTCGTCTTCCGCCTCGGGATCGGGGCTCGCGGCTGCTTCGCGGGGCGTCAGCCTGCGGGAGGCGCTCGAGGAGCCGGAGCGGCAGATCATCCTCGATTCGCTTCGCCAGCACCAATGGAACCGGGCGGCGACGGCCGAAGCTTTGGAAATCAACCGCACGACGCTCTACAAGAAGATGAAGCGGCTGGGACTGGATGATCCGCGTCTCCAGTACGTCTGAGGGCCCGCTGGGGAAAGCCGGTCAGCCGGCCACAGCCTCCCACTCTCTCCCCCCCGCTGGGCGGATCAATCAGCCCTGGCCTCCGCCCCCCCCGCGCTGTTTGTTGGCGGTAAAGTTTGCTCAAGCGTTAAGCTTTGACAGGCCGATAAAGCGGGTAGGGTCTCGTTCCCGGGGGAGCGGGATTGCGCGATTGCCAACGGGAAGCAACAACCATGGCCAGTGTGCCGGCAGCGGAACCGACGCGAGGGGGACCGAAGGGAACGGCCTCGTCGCCGCGGCGGCCTCATCGGATCGTCGAGTGGATCACCGATTGGGGGACGGTCGTCGTCGATGGCCTGACCCTGGTCGGCGACATGGCGTTGTTCGCCTGGCGGATGTTCGGCTGGATGTTCACCCGGCTGCCGGCCCGAGGAACCTTGCTGTCCAACTTCTATCAGGTCGGCGTGTTAAGCCTGCCGGTGGTCGCCTTGACCGGGACCTTCATCGGGATGGTGTTGGCGGTGCAGAGTTACTACCAGTTCCAGTCGATCGGGCTGGAAAATCGCCTGGGCGCGGTGATCAACATGACCTTGGTGCGGGAACTGGGGCCGGTGCTTGCCGCCACGATGTTGGCCGGACGGGTCGGCAGTGCGATGGCGGCCGTGTTGGGGACGATGCGGGTGACCGAGCAGATCGATGCGTTGACGGTGATGGGCGCCAATCCGATCCACTACCTGGTCGTGCCCCGCTTCCTGGCCTGCATCCTGTTGATCCCGGCGCTGACGGTCATGGCCGACTTCATGGGGATCGTGGGGGGCTATTTCTACAGCGTGATGGTGTTGGGGATCGAGCACGGTCCCTACCTGAACAATTCTCGCGAATTCGTCAGTGGCTTTGACTTTTTCAGCGGGATCTTCAAAAGTTTTTTCTTTGGCGGGATCATCGCGGTGGTCAGTTGCTACCGGGGTTTCCATTGCCAGGCGGGGGCCGAGGGGGTGGGGCGGGCGGCCACGGCTTCGTTCGTCCACTCGTTCGTGCTGATCCTGGCGGTCGATCTGTTCCTGAACATTTTGATGGACGCGATCTACTTCACGATCTGGCCCGGGGGGGCATCGATCCTGTGAGTACGCAAGCCGATGCCGGGGAAACGCTGGTCGCCGTCGAGGGGCTCGAGATGGTGCTCGCCCGCCAGCCCATTTTGCAGGACATCACGTTGCAGATTCCCCGCGGTCAGACCTTGGCGGTGATCGGCGAGAGCGGTTGTGGCAAGACCGTCCTGATGAAGACCTTGGTGGGGCTGCTACCGCCGAGCCGCGGGGTGGTCCATTTCGACGGGACCGATCTCGCCGGTTTGAACGATCATCAGCTAGCCGAGCTCCGGCAGCATTTCGGCTTTGTGTTCCAGAATGCCGCCCTCTTCGACAGCATGACCATCTTCCAGAACGTCGCGTTTCCGCTGCGTCAGCGTCAGCATTTGACCGACGAGGAGATCGCCGAACGGGTCTGGCGACGGTTGGCCGAGGTCGGGTTGCCGGTCGACGTCGCCAAGAAACGTCCCGCGGAGCTTTCGGGAGGGATGCGAAAGCGGGTGGGGCTGGCCCGCGCCTTGATCATGGAACCGGAACTCTTGCTGTACGACGAACCGACCACCGGGCTCGACCCGATCATGAGCGATGTGATCAATGAGCTGATTTTGGCGACGCGGCAGCGTTATCCCGTGACCAGTATCGTCGTCACGCACGACATGCGCACGGCCCGCAAAGTCGCCGATCGGGTGATCATGTTGTATCCCCGCAGGCGGTTAGCCGCCTCCGAATCGCAGATCTTGTTCGATGGTCCACCGAGTGACTTGGAACACGCCGAAGACCGACGTGTTCGGCAATTCGTCCGCGGCGAAGCGGGCGAACGAATCAATGAAATGTTAGTGGCTCAGGACGGCTGACGTCGGGCCACGGGCACCCCCTCCGGTCGGCATGGTGAGCTTTGCTCGCCACCACGCCTGCCAAGGATCGAAAGTTCATGGAAGAAAATCGTTTTCGCTTTGGCGTCGGAGTCCTGGTCGTGGCCGCGGTCGGGGTCTTTGTGATCCTGACGTTCCTGTTCGGGGCATTCCCGTCGCTGTTGACCCGCGACCACACCTTGATCGCCCGCTTCGACGAGGCCCCCGGGATCAGCACCAACACGGCGGTCCTCCGCGATGGGGTCAAGATCGGGCGGGTCAGCGATATCCGGTTGGTCGAGGATGGGGTCCGGATCACGATGGAGATCGAGCCCGACAAGATGCCCTCGCGTCAGTACGTGCCCCGCGTCAGTACCGGCTCGTTCGTCACGGGAGAAGCGAATCTGGAATTCGTGAGGCTCGATGACGAGGCGCTGTTGGACGTGCTGGACGGGCTGGCCGGTTCCCCCAAGAACTCGCTGCTTGATCCGGCCGAGCGGAAACTGAAATTCGAGGAAATGACCGACGGCGAATACATCGATTACGGCCAGGTGGCGGGCGATCCCTTCAACGCGATCGTCGGTTTGGAGGAGCAGGCGCGATTGACACTGCAGACCCTGCAAAACGCGGGGGCTCAGATCGAACAGGCGGGCGCTTCGGTCAAGGCGCTGGCGGATCAGACCCGTGATTCGTTGGGCGGGGGCGGCACGCAACTGACCGAAATCGCCGACCAAACGAGCCAAGCCGTCAATGATTTTCAAACGACCCTGGCCGACATCCGCCAGCTGGTCAACAATCCCAACTTGAAGGAATCGATCGATCGCTTGCCGACGGTCACGCAGGAAGCCGAAAACACGTTGCTGACGACCCGCTCGGCGATCGAGAACCTCGATCCATTGCGGGTCGAAGCGGAGCGGGCGGCGGAGAACGTGTCGCGGATCACCGGGGCGATCGCCGACGAGAGCGAAGAGCTCGCCGGCGGGCTGGTGCGGGCGGTCAACAGTGTCGAAGCGACCTTAGAAGAGGCCCGCGTCTTTGCCGCCACCCTGAACCGCAGCGAGGGAACCGTCCAGCGGTTGATCGAGGACGACGACCTCTACTGGCAGATTCGCCGGGTCGTCGACAACGTCGAAGGAGCGACCGCCCGCATCCGCCCGATCCTGGATGATGTCCGCGTGTTGAGCGACAAGCTGGCTCGCGACCCTCGCCAGCTCGGGGTCAAAGGAGCGCTCGATCGCCGTCCCACCGGCTACGGGTTGAAGTAGCGCCGCCGAAAAGGTATCTGACACCTTTTCTTCTGTTCTTGGCTCAGTTGGGGGTGATCGGTTCGGCGGGCAAGCCGCCGGAGGGGAGGCTGGCAGGCGGGGCCAGGGTATTGGCGGGGGGGATGCTGGCGGTCTCCGGCGGCGTCGCCAGCGGACCGGCGACGACGCCGTTGCGGGCTGGGTCCGCGATTGGTCGGCACGCTGAACCACTTCGGTGGCCGGAGGGACTTGCTTGGGGACCAGTTCGACGTCGATGATCCGCTCGTCGCGGATCTCCCAGGGAAGTAACGTTTCGGTGACGAAATCGAGGCCCGGCAATTGATACCAAGGGGGCTTCAATTCCCGGCGGAGCGTTTCGGTCTGGTAGCCATCTTTTTCGATGCGAAATTCGCGGGTCCCGTAATAGGTAAAGCTCGAGGCGGCGGGCGAGGTCCCGATCACTTGGTTGTCGACGGCCACCGAGGCACCCGGCGGCGAGGTGCGGACCGTCATCCGGCGGCGGAGGCAACCGGGAAGGACAAGCAGGGCCAGGGCAAACCCGATCCCGCAGACTCGGGAAAAAACAGCTGGCGTCCGCGGGGCGAGCGCGTCGATAACCGAAGGGATAGCAGCGGGGAGCATAGCGGATGCCGCGGAGCGCGGCGGTCAGAGGGGCAGCCAGCAGCGGGGAGGGTTCCAGACGCCGCCGACGTTACCAACCGGCGGGGGGCCGTGACCAGAGGTTTTCGTGAACGCGGGGCGGGACGCGATCCCCTGCCCCAAATACAATCGAAAGGGCCGATTGGTTACACTCGGGGCTCGTATCTTTCGCCCCCTCCTTGCAACTCGGTCTTTCCGCCTTGCCGTTCAGCCTGGGCCTGGCGGTGTGGTTCGACGAAGGGCTCTCCACCGCATGTCAGCTCCTGAATCCTGGAAAGCGTCGATCGACTTTGCCCTGCTTTCCGATGTGGGCATGCGCCGGGCGAACAATCAAGACTCGGTCGGCGCGATCCCGGCCGACTCGGCGGGGCGTTTTGCCCGCCGCGGGCATCTTTTTCTGGTCGCCGACGGGATGGGGGCGCATGCCGCGGGGGAACTCGCCAGCCGGATGGCGGTCGAGCAAATCCCGCAGCATTATTTCCAAGCCTCCACCACGCCGGCCCCCGAGGCCCTGCGTCGAGCGGTCCAGCAGGCCAATGCCGAGGTTTATGCGCGGGGTCGGAGCAACCCCGAGTTTCACAACATGGGGACGACCATCAGCGCGCTCGCCTTGCTGGCCGAAGGGGCGG
>CAYNVI010000383.1:0-5213 GCA_964400585.1 uncultured Pirellulaceae bacterium
GACGGCAGCCGGGCAGTCGCCAACGACCCGCCCGAATCACGTTGGGTCAAAGTGGAATTCACCGAACGGTATGCGCTCGATGTCGACAGCACCGACCAGCGGGGCGCCCTCGATGGAGGCTTCTTCGATAGTGTCGGTCGGGCAGTCGATAGCCGCCTGCAGGGTGGCGACGACGGCAACCTGACGTTCGAAGCGGGCGAGCAATTGGTGGTCAAGGAGGAAGCGGCGGAACAGTTGCTGCAAGAGGGTGTGGCCAAACGGATCGACACCTATTTCGTGCGTCCCCTGAATGACTATCGCTTCGCCCTCCGGCGGCTGCAGAATCGCATCGCCGAAATGGAATACCAACGCAATGAGCTGGAGTACCAGATCCAGGTGATCCAGGACGCTGTCGACCACACCGAAGAAATGCTGGTCCAGAACCAGCAGGACAAGCTGAAACTGGAAAAGGATGTCGCTCAAGTCGGCACCGAATTGAAGGCGATCCAAACGTACCGCCAGAATCTCGCAGACAACCTCGCCGACACCCGTCAGCAGTTGATCGCGCTTTACCGTTCCAACCTGCAGCTGACCGAACAGCTCTCCCAGGTCCATCAGACGCTGCAGACCGAGATCGACGCCCGCAGCGAAGCGGCCAGCCCCTAGCGCGGGCTGATGGAAAGGTGTGTCGCTCCGGCAGTCGGTCCCACAAAAGGACCGCTCCGCGGCACCGCATGAGATAGACTACGAAGATCGAGTGCGTTGTCGATGCACCGTCCGCGCCGCTGTTCAGGCGGCCGGGTTCTTCTCCGCGTCACCGGCGAGGCGTCGCCTTGGAATCCTTTGCAACGACCTGCCTGACCTGTGGGCGACGGCTCCGCATCCGCAGCCCCGAACTGCTCGGTCAGATCGTCGCCTGCCCGAAGTGCAGCGGGATGGTGCAGATCCCCCAGACGCCCCCTTCCCCGGCGGACGATCCCGCCGGCGAAGCACCGCAGATCGCCGTCGGGCCGGCCGGGGCCGTCGACAGTCAGGCGATCACCCAAGATTCCATGGGCGGCGAGCAGCTTGACGCGTCCCGGTTGGCCGACCCGCAACAGGCGGGCGACAGCGGGGTTTTCAACGAAACCGCCTTACCCGCAGCGACCGACCAGGCCTTCGCGGCGACCGCGGCCGCCCCGGCGGCCGGTTGGCAGAGCGACCGGACTCGCCGGGTACGGCAAATCGGCATGATCGCCACCTTGGCGATCACGGGGATCGTGGCAGCGACGACCGCTTTCATCTTTTTTGTGCAGCGTTGGCAGCAAGAGCAGGCGACGAACGCGCCGAATCCCTCGGTCGCGGCTGCCGAGACGAACCCCGCCGGCGAAGCTGCACCCGCCGCGCCTGACCCCGCTACCGCGCCTGAAGATGCTGCGGCGCCTGACACCACTGCCGCATCTGAGGGTGCTGCCACGCCTGAGGCCGCTGGCGAGGCGACCCCGCCGGCCGCTCCCGAGGCAGACCCTACGACCACCCCGCCGGCCGATCCCGCCTCCGCGGCGAAGCCCCCGGAGGTACGCGAACCGGCGGTCCCGGTGAACGCTCCCGCCCCGGCCGCTTCGGAAACCGCCACGGCCTCGATGGCGGCCGCCAATGACTTGATGCCCGAGACGATTCTCGGCGGCTTGGCGGAGGATCCCGCGGCCGAACAAAAACCGGCCCCGGAGCTGCCCGCGGGGCTGCGAAAATACACCTCGCTGCTCGCTGTCGGGGGCGAGGGCAACGACGAGGAAGCCCGGCTGGAGAGCCCGCCGACGGTCGCTGAGGTGCAAATCGACCAACCCGCCGCGGAAGCCGAGACCGCCTCCGGACCGGCCGCCCCGGTCCGGCTGGAACGCTGGCTGGGCTTCGAGGTCGCCTTGGAAGCGAAGGCGGCGCCCTTGAGCCAATGGGCGCGGGTGCTTTCGCAGGTTTCGGGCGTCCCGATCGCGGTCGACATCGCTTCGCTGGATGCGGCGGGCATCGCCCCCACGGCGGCCGCGACGCCTCCGGCAGGCTGGCAATCGACCGAAGCGGTGTTGGCGGGGATCGCCGCCAGCGTGGGCTGCCAGATTCGCAAAACCGACTCCCTGGTGATCGTGGAAGCCCCGACCCCGGCGATCACGGCCGGCCTGGAAACGGCGCTGCGGGCCGACGACCTGTTGGGCGAGACGTCCGACATCATGGCGCGGGAGACGTTGGCCGCCCTCGTCAAGCAGGTCACGCAGGCCGACGAGGTCGCGATCGCCCCAAGCGGCGAGGTATCGGTGCAGGGCGGCGCGGGCGACCAATGGATAACCGCCTTGACGCTGGAAGGGCTGCGGAAGGCGCGGCAACAACCGCCACGTCTGGCAGCCGACCGCACCGCACGCTGGCTCGCCTTTAACGACGGCTTCGATTGGCCTCGGGTCACCGCCCAGGAAAGCCTCCCCCCGCTCGATCACCCCCGACCGGTCATCGCCTTGGTGGGACAGCTTGCCGAAGCCAACGCGGCGAGCGTGGTCTTTGCCTGGAGCGATCTCTGGCAACAGGGGCTGACGCCCCAGTCACGGGCCATGCCGTGGACCCATCGGGTGCCGGGAGACGACGTCTTGCAGCAGATCCTGCGACCCTACGAGTTGCAAGTCCGGGCGATGAGCGAGGACCTGTGGTGGGTCGGCTCGCAAGCCCTCTATGACCGCGACCGGGCGGTCGGTTTGCTGCAGTTGCCTGCCGAAGCGGGCGAGCGCGTCACCCGCCAACTCGCCCAAGCGCTCGGCGAAGAAAATCAGGAAGCCCTTCCCGTCGCCTACGATCCGGCGGGCGGTTGCTTGATAGCCCAGCTGCCACGCTTCCTGCTGCGGCAACTTCCTGCCCTGGCCGAGACGCCGTAGCAAGTGGGACGCCGGCGGGGGCACGCGCGAACATGGGCCGCTCAGTTATCGCGAGGCGGGCGTCCGCCGCGTCTTGGGCGACCACCTTCTCCCGCTTCTCCCGCTCCTCCCGCTCCTCGACGTCCTCGGATTCCGCCAGGTCCCCCGGGTCCGCGACCGAAGCCGCCGCGTGACTGCGAAAGCTCAAACGGCTCTCCCTTCAAGTCGTCCAAGGCGATCAGCTGATCACTGTCGAGCACGACCAAGATATCCTTTTCCATCTTCTCGCGCGCTTCGGTCAGTTTTTCCCGCATCTCTTCGCGGCTTCCCCGCTCCGCTTCGCGGTTGCCTCCCGCGAACATTTCCCGGAGCTGGTTCATCGACGCTTGGCGAATCGATTCCATTTCCTGCTGCTGGGCGTCGGTGATCTTCAGCTTGGCGATCACCTGCGGGTCGGAGAGGGCCCCGACCCCCATCGCCTGGATGGCGATCTGGTTCAGTCGCGCCATCTGCTCGGGGAACAAAATCTCTTCCATCTTCTCGCGGGCCTCCTTCATGCGGGCTTCCATGTCGGCCCGCATCTTTTCCATCAGCTCCCGCCGTTCGTCTTCGGAAGCGTCTCGCAAGCGGGCGAAGTCGGGGCGTTCCTGCCGCCCCTGTTCGGCCAGTTTCTGGAAAGACTCCTCCTGATCGGGCAGCAGTTCGATCTCTTCACGGACCTCTTCGGACCGCAGCAGTTGCAGCATCAGCATGTCGCTGCTGCGATTGAAGCCGCCCGGGCCGCCGGGTCCCTGCGGGCCCCCCCGGCCTCGTCCGCCAAACCGCCCGCCCCCGCGGCGGCGGCCCTCTTCGTCCTGGGCCAACACGGGAAAGGCCAGGGCCACCATGGTCAAGAACATCAGGGCGGTCGATGCAATGCGTCGCGTCATGTCGATGGATCCCCAAGCAGAAGAGGAAGCGAGAAATAGAAGTCGAGTCAGCCTGCCCGTTCGCCCCCCAAAGGACGATCGAGGCGTCTGGTAAATTAAACCAGCACCTCGGGCCGAGGTTTCGTCGGGAACGGCCCGGCGTCGGAAAAAGAGGAGGGAAGCGCCCGCCTGGCCAAACGTCCGCGACGACGCCCCGGTTTTGACCGGCGGTTTGCTTGCCAGGTGTCGAGCGGTCAGAATGGGAGCGCGAGGGGCGTCGTCCAGTCGCATTTGCCGTTGCCTTTCCGCTTTTTTCCGTGGGCGCGAACCGTCGGAGGAGCTTCGTCGGTCCACCGCGCAGCGAAGCACTCGTCTGCCCGCCTGTGGGATCCGCCCGCTCCGGATCCGACCGCTCCCCCGTGGTCGGGCTCAGGATGAAAACCCCGAGCTTTCCCTGGACGGAGCGCCCCTGAGGATCACGCATGTTCAAAATCCTGGTCGTCGAAGACAGCATCACGCAAGCCACTCAGATCCGCTTCATGCTGGAAGAAGCGGGCTATGCATGCGAATTGGCGAGTGACGGCGTGGAGGCGCTTGCGCAGCTGGAAGCGACCGCCCCCGACATCGTCCTGACCGACCTTCGCATGCCCAAGATGGATGGATTGGAACTGGTCGAGCGTGTGCGGGCGGAGTACCAGGCGATTCCGGTGCTGTTGATGACCAACGACGGGACCGAAGCGATCGCCTACGAAGCCCTCCAGAAAGGGGCCGCTAGTTACATCCCCAAACAGTTCCTCGAACGCGCCCTGCTGAGCACGATCCAGGGGATCGCCGACCTGCTGCAGGCCCAACGCTCCAAACAGCGGGTCCTGGCGTCGCTCGTCGAAACCCGCTCCCGTTTCCTCCTGCGCAACGATCCGCACCTGGTCCCCGCCCTGGTCCAGCACATCGAGGAAGAACTGCGAGCTTTCAACTACGGCGACGAAACGGGCGTCTTCCAGCTCTCGATGGCGATCACCGAAGCGACGATCAACGCCATGGAACATGGCAACCTGGAATTGAGTTCCGCCCTCCGCGAGGATAGCGAGGCCTACGCGAAACTTCGCAAAGAACGCGGCCAGATCGCCCCCTACAGCGAACGCCGGGTCAGCTTGATCGCCGACTTTTCTCCCGACGCGGTGTCGATCACCGTCTCCGATGAAGGCCAAGGGTTCGATCCCTCCAGCATCCCCGACCCCACCGACCCGGAAAACCTGATGCGGGAAAATGGCCGCGGGCTGATGCTGATCTACAGCTTCATGGATGAAGTCCATCACAACGCGCAGGGCAACGAAATCACGATGGTCAAGCATCGTCAACAGGAAGCCACCGCGGACGAAGAACCGCCCCCGGCCGAGACCGCCGCCGATCCCGAGGCGCGCGAATAGGCGCTCTCCGGAAGACGCAGTGAGGG
>CAYNVI010000384.1:0-5209 GCA_964400585.1 uncultured Pirellulaceae bacterium
TCTTCTGCCCGACCACGCCCGCCTTAAAGAAGAATCCGGTCTTCCTCTATTCGAGCGATCGCTTCCAAAAGCCGTATCCTTTCGAGGCCGACATCGCGGTCGCGATCGATGACGTGTTCGAAAAGAAAGTCGACGCGCTCACCGCCCTCGAATCGCAAGCCTTCGAAGGGGGAGCGCTCGGGAGTGCGGAAAAGATGGCCGATGCGCCCCCCGCCTCGCAGCCCGCGCTGCGTCGTCGCTGGCTCTGGAAAAAGTGGGACCGCCGGCAGGGGAGCGAGGCGCGCCGCTTTCGTAATGGTCTGGTCCGCTGGTACGGGGAGGCGCGGGCCGCCAAGGTGCAATATGCCGAAGCCTTTGAGATCTGCGAATATGGGCGTCAGCCTTCCGAGTCAGAGATTCGTGAGCTCTTTCCGTTCTTTCCTGAGCCGACCGCAGACCCTGGGTCGACCGCCGAATAGGCGGACCGCAGAATAAGTCGACCGCCGGCAGCCGACACCGGCACATGGGCGGACCACGCCCGCTGCGAACGCTCCTTGATCTACCCGAGGGAAGAACTGATGACCGATCCCGTACGATTTGGCTTGATTGGATTCGGCGCTTGGGGGACGCACCATGCGGCGGCGATCACCGCCACTGAGGGGGCCGCGCTGGTAGCGATCGCGGGGCATTCGGAGGCTTCCTGCCAGCGGGCCCGCGAAGCACATCCCGAGGCTACCGTTTATCCCGACTACCAGCAGATGCTTGCCGACGCGGAGCTGGAAGTGGTGGTGGCGGTAGTCCCCAGCCATCTGCATCATCCGGTGGGCCGGGCGGTCTTGGAATCGGACCGGCACCTGCTGCTGGAAAAACCGATGTGCCTGCAATTGGCCGATTGCGATGACCTGATCGCTTTGGCCCAGCGGCGAGACAAGCTGCTGGCAGTGGGGCACGAACTGCGGCATTCGTCGCTGTGGGGGAAAGCCAAAGCGTTGATCGACGAAGGTGTGATCGGGACTCCCCAGTACGTGCTGGTGGAATTGTCGCGCAAGCCGTATCGCCTGGGAGCCGATGGTTGGCGGTACGACATCGAGCGGGTCGGGAATTGGATCCTCGAAGAACCGATCCACTTTTTCGACTTCGCCCGCTGGTACCTGCAAGCGGCCGGCGATCCGCTGGCGGTCTACGCGACGGCCAATTCCCGCCAGCCGGACCATCCGGAATTGCAGGACAACTTCAGTGCCATCCTCCATTTTCCCGGAGGCGCCTACGCGGTGGTCTCGCAAACGTTGAGTGCCTTTGAGCACCACCAGACGGTCAAGGTCAGCGGCTCGAAAGGAGCCCTCTGGGCAAGCTGGAGCGGGGCGATGGACCGCACGCCCCATCCGACTTTTTCGCTGAAGGCGTTCGATGGCGACACGGTTCGCGAAGTCCCGATCGAAAAGATCACCGGCGAGATTTTCGAACTGGAAGACCAGGTGGCGATGATGGTCCAGGCGATCCGGCAACAGGGGCCGATCATGGCTCGCGGCGAAGACGGTAGATGGTCGGTCGCGATGTGCCTCGCCGCGCAGCGATCGGTCGATTCCGGGCAGCCGGTGCCGATCGAGCCGGCCGGCCGGGCGGACTGATTGCCGAGGTCGACGCGGTGCCGTTCCGCCGCATCCCGGGCCTACTCGTCAGCGCCGCGGGCCTACTCGGCCGCGCCGCGGGCTTACTCGGCCGCGACCAGCGATGCCAGGATCTTCCGCGTGCCGGAGAAGGTGCGGCGACCGTGCATCACCACCAGGTTATCGACCAGGGCGACATCGCCGGCCTGCCAGGGGACGTCGAAAGCGACTTCGTAAGCAATCTCGGTTGCTCGTTCGACCGCCTGGCGATCGAGCGGCGAGCCATCGCCGAAGGTGATCGCCTTGGTCGGATCGTTCCGTTCGTCCTTCCAGCCTTTGAAGGCGGCGATCAGCTGGTTGAAAAAGGATTTGCGACCATCGGAGAGGGAGCGGACGGCGGGGAGGACCGGCGTGGTCGCCCGCAGGCAGCCATCGTCGAGCCATTCGGCCGTGTAGCCGAGCGCCGCCATCCGTGCCTCGGCCGCTTCGCGATTCTCTGCCCGCCAGGTGCTTTGCCAACTGCGCCCCATCCCGGAAGCGGCGTCGTCGTGGGCCGGCATCACGTTGGAGTACTTCAGCCCCTTGGTCTCGCAGTCGGCCGCGAACTGCGGGCATTCCTCCTGCAGGCGGGCGAAGACGACGTCGGAGCGGCAGAGCGGGGTGGCGCCTCCTTCGTCCGCCGGCTGTTCGCAGAAGAAGAACAGCTTGCTCGGGTAGACCGGTGTCTGGGCCATTTCGTGATGGAAGTAGATCGTGACTTCGGGCGGGGCTTCGTTGGCGGTGAACACCCGTTCGGTCCGATTGACCCGGACCGCATTGGACAGCGATTCCTTGTAAGGAAAATTCGGGTAACCGAAGGCAGTGACGAAGCGGTCGAAGTCCTGGTCGCTGTGCAGCGGGAAGTCGCGAAAGAGGATCGTCCCGTGGGCATGGCACTGCCGGTCCAGCTGGTCGGCGTGCCGTGCCACCCACTCGCAGACCGTGGCGAGATCAGCCTCGGGACGGCGACACTGGAGGACCAGCGGGAAAGGTTTCTCATCGATTTCCTGCTGCCCGGGGACGGAGCAGGGACGAACCTCGATCAACTCACTCGACATGATCGCTTTACCTGGCGGAGAACAAACAAGGGGATCCGTACGGATCGAATCATCAGTCGTAGATTGGACAAAAAGTGTTGAAGGCTTGTTCCCCGAAGTCGCCGGGATCGTTGAACCGGCGGTTCTGGTTCAGGCCACTGATCGCCGCCATCTCGGAGTCGCTCAAGGCAAAATCGAAGAGGGCAACATTTTCCAGCAGCCGCTCGGGGTGGGAGGTCTTGGGCACGATGGCGGTGCCGCGTTGCAGCCCCCAGCGGAGGACGACCTGGGCAGGCGTCTTGTCGTGCGCTTCGGCGGCGGCCACCACCACCGGTTCGTCCAGCACCGACTCCCCCGACTCTGCCATCCCGAGCGGCAGGTAGGAAAGCGCTCCCAGCGGGGAAAAAGCGGTGTAGGCGATCTGCTCGTCACGGCAAAAACGGAGCAGTTTCTCCTGGGTCAGATAGGGATGCGATTCGACCTGCAGCACCGTGGGGCGGACCTCCGCATAATTCAGCAGGTCCCGTAACAAGCCGGTGGTGTAGTTGCAGACGCCGATGTGGCGGACCAGGCGGTCGCCGACCAGTCCTTCCATGGCGTGCCACGTTTCGGCCAGCGGCACGCGGTCGAATTCGATCCGAGGCTCGGCTGCCTCGGGATCGAAAAACCAGCCGGGCGGGTAGCGCTGCTCAAACGGGACGAACCGCTGGGCGATCGGGAAGTGGATCAGGTAGAGGTCGAGGTACTCAAGCTGCAGGTCGGCGAGCGTCTTTTCGAGGGCCGGACGGACATGCTCGCGGCGATGGTAGGTGTTCCAAAGCTTGGAGGTGATCCAGAGATCTTCCCGCTTTACCAGCCCCGTTGCGAAGGCTTGCCGGAAGCCTTCGCCCACTTCGGCTTCGTTGCCGTAGTCGCAGGCGAGGTCGAAGTGGCGATAGCCTGCCTCCAAGGCGGCGTGAATCAAGCCGGGGCAGTCGGGGCCGGCGACTTTCCAGACTCCCAGACCGATCATCGGGAAGGGATCACCGTTGGCGAGTTGCAGTGTCGGAATCGTCATGAAACGGCGGGTCAGATAGGAGGGAAGGGGAGGCGAGTCGCTGGTCGAGGCCGTTCATGGGCCCTTTCATTCGCGGCTGGGCAAACGCCAGGGGGACCGGTAATCGACGGCCGCCAGCAAGCGGTTGGCTTCGGGGGCGTCCACAATCATTTCCTGCTCGGCGTTCCAACGCAAGGGTCGCCCCACCCGCGGGGAGATGTAGCCGAGGTGTCCCGGCGTGATCGAACGATGCGCCGTCTCCGCTGGCGCGATCCAGGGCACGCGAGAAACAGGGGGCAGCGGGAGGGAGCGGAGGGGAACGCCGGGCGGGGTGACTCAGTGCCTCTCCGGAAACCCCCTCACCCTACCCCTCTCCCCCGCTGCGCGGGGCGAGAGGGAACGAAAGGAGCCGCTGCGCGGCCAGTTGGCTGGTTTCCGGATAGGCTCTCAGTCGCCGCCACCGAGATCTTGTTCCAAAGCCGCCCAGATCAGATCGAGCTCCGCCGATTCGTGTGCCTGGAGCGCTTCGTCGAAAGCCGAGAACTGCGCCACCAGCGACGTCCAATCAGGCGTCGTCCGCGGCAGTCGCTGGGCGGCGGCATCGGCCAAATCGCGGGCGAGGACAAACAGATCGGCGTGCTGTGAACGGAGTCGCCAGGCTTGGCTGTCGAGCTCGGGAGCCGACTCGAGGGCCGCTTCGAAATACCCGTAGGCCTCTTCCAAAGAAAAATGGAAGGCAAGCTGGTCGCGTAGCTGATCGAGGCAATCGACGAATTCGCGGGCGTGGTTCGGTAACGCTTGGGGCGCTGCGGCCAGCCTCCGCAGCTGGCTCAGGAGTTCTTGCAGTTGCTGATGGTCGGCTTTGATTTCCTGCAGGAACGCCGCATTGATCGTCACGTTCGGGCCGCGAGCAGAGCGCGCCATGGTCGACAGCCTTTCAAATCCAAGTGGCGAAAGAAGGGCGTGGTCCGGTCGAGGACCGCCGCCAAGCCAAGCTACCGGTGCCCAGGGAAGCCACCGGCTCGCTCGGGTTTCCATTGTAGGCCGTTTCCCGCGCCGGCGTGAGAAGGGCCCGGCTTGGAAAGGGCGAGGCACTGCCGGTAAGCTGTGCCGAGCTTCTCCTCCTCGAACCTGCCTTCGAAAGGACGCTGTCCGGGACGGCGACTGACGCATGGCCAAACCCGCACGCCCCAAGACCGCCGCTTCCTCCGAGGCCTTGCAGGAACTCGATGACGAGGAATTGTTGGCGTTACGCTTTTGCGATCTACCGATCTGTCTGGAAGGCTCCCCGGTCGAGGAGCGGGTGGCCCAGCTGCATGCGGAGCTGGCCGAACGCGAGATCCGGCATCGTCCCCATTGCTGGTTGTCCGATGAATGGTATTCCCCCTCGGGCATCCCGGGGATCGCCGTCCCCTTCTACCTCGCGCACCCGCGGTTGATGCGGCTGGAACGGAAGCAGTTGCTGGAGGTCGAAGGGGGGACGCAAGAATCGTGTCTGAAGATTTTACGCC
>CAYNVI010000385.1:0-5209 GCA_964400585.1 uncultured Pirellulaceae bacterium
ATTCCGCAGCTCCGTCCCCGCATCGCTAGGTCAGGCAGACGACGCGAGATCAGTCGTCATCGTCATCGTCATCGTCGTCGTCGTCCTCGTCCGCCACCTGGACTTGCAGACGATGGACATCAGCCTGCAGACGATTGACGACGTCGTGGAGGCGTTCCATCTTCGCCATCATTTCCCGGAAGAGGGCTTCGGGAGGGTGGGGAACCGGACGGCGCTGCTCGAGCGTGCGTTCGACGGCGCGGGCTTGTTCGATCACCCGTTCGGCCATTTCATGCAGTCCCGCCTGCTGCAGGTGCTCGATCGCCGCGTGGAGGTGTTCCAAGCGTCGACGGGCGTCGACGTCTGGACCGGGGCGGTGATGGGTCGGGCGTGATGGCTGCTGCATCAGTTCGCGCAGTCGGCCTTGGACCTTTTCCATTTCTCGCCGCAGATCGGCAGCCCGTTCTCCTTTCCCGTCGCGACGCAAAGCCTCGCGCTGCTCCCGGTGCAACTGGGTAAGGCGTTGGTGCAGTTCGGCAATTTCGAGCGCATGCGTTTGCTTTCGACCATCGTGGCGATGGGCGAGCTTTGCGGCCTCTTCCAGCAAGCGGTGGGCTGCCCGCTCGACCTGTTCGGCCTCCTCGCGGTCCCCGGCTGCGACGAGTTCGCGGGCTTCGCGGCGCATCGTTTCCGCTTTGCGGTGCAGTTCGTCGCCTTCATCGGCGGCGGCGAAACCGGCGCCGATCAGCAGTACGAGCAAAGGAAACAGGCTTTTCAGGGTCGTCTGAGGCATCGTCATCTGAAGCATCCTAGGGTTGCGGGGGGAAGCCGGGAGGGTCGCGGAGCTGCGGCGAAGCCACGGTGCGTGACGTCTCCCGGGGCGGCCTACGGCGTCGGGCGCATGGTACGACCCGCCCCCGACGGAAGCAAATGCCAGCGTCCTGCTGCCGGAAAGTCAGCGCCCCTTCGCCCCCAGGGCGCCTTGCGGGGCCGTCGCTCGGCCGGCGGAGGCCTTCGGTCGACGCGAGGCGTTCGGCAGCCACGGCCGCGTGGCTCGACCGGCAACAAGCCGCCGCTTATTAATGTTGCGTTAAGCCGGCCCGTTCTCGCTAGGCAGCCCCGCGCGATTCGGGAAAGATATCGTGGAAAAGCTTCTTCCTTTTCCGTCCGCTCGACCGTTTTTGTGCCAACGGGGCCACGCGATGTCTTCTTCGTCTTCTTCGCAAGTCTCTGCTCATGCGGAAACCGCCATGGGCACCTGTGGTCAATGCGGCAGCGTCAACGAACCGGAAGCTCGATTCTGTGGTGGGTGCGGCCAGCCGCTTTGGGAACCGTGTACCGCCTGCCAGACGATGGCGCCGCTAGGACGTCGCTTTTGTGGGGATTGCGGAGCCAATCTTTTTGAGCAGCTCCGCGAGCGCATCGGCCAAGCGACCCGGGATGTCGAGCAGGCGACAGGACTGGCCGAGGAACATCACTACGAACGGGCGGCGACGTTGCTGCGGCGGCACCACCAAGCGGGCGATTATCGCTTTAACGAGGTTGCCCAGCGGGCTTCCGCAGTGCTCGCAAAAGCGGAGGCGTCGCAGGCGCACTGGGAGAAAAAAGCTGAAGAATTGCGGGAAGCAGCCAAGGCAGCCGAAACCGAGCAGGATTATCCGCGCGTCGTCGCAGCCCTGGAAAAAATCCCGGAACCGCTCCGAGACGATCAAGATAATGAACGCTTGCGGGCGAGTCGTGCTTCCCATGACCGCCTGGGGCATTGGCGACGCGAATTGAAAGAGGCGCTGCGGCAGCGCGATTTCGTCCCCGCGGGGCTGGCGATCGAACAACTGTTGATACTCGATCCCAGCGACGAAGAGTACCAACGCGTCGCCGGGAAAGTGGCCAAGGCTTTGCTGGAATCGGCGCGGAAGCGTCTGGAACAAGGACGTTATGCCCGCGCGATCGAATACCTTGACTCGATTCCCTCCCGTTTGCGCGATGACAAGTCCCAGCAAATGCGGGAGCAAGCCGAGGACGCGTTATGGATGCTGCGGCAGTTGGCTTACGAGCCCTTCGCCTTCCCGCGGCTGGGGCGGTTGGCTCAGCGGTTCGCCAAGATGGTGCCCGACGACCCGCGGGCCCCCCAAGTGATTCAGGAATTGGTCAAGGCGGTCAAACAACCTGGCCCCGAGCCCCGGCAGCATATCCCCAAGTGGAAAGGCAAGGATGCGTCTTGGTTGGGACGCCCCGTGCGGATCCTGAGCCTCCCGCAACGGCTCGGTTTCGAGAAATCCAGCGAATTGCGGAAAACCCCGGGTGCGTACTCCGTGGCGATCGGCTTGGCGTTGCAAGCGGTGGGGGCCGGTCGTATCAAAGATCCCTTGCATACGGTGAAGAAAAAGGGGCTGAAGACGATCTTCCAGCGTCGCGGCGCAAGCCAGGCGATCGGGATCGATCTGGGCTCGACGGCGGTCCGTGCTGTCCACCTGCAACGCGATGATCAAGGAACGATTACGGTGTTGCAGCACTGGCAGGTTGCCTTCGAAAAACCGCTGTGCCGGGCAGGGGTCAACGACGAGGTATCCCAACTCCGCCATGCTGGCTTGCGTCAGATCGCCGAGGCGATCGAGAAGATCGATGCACCGATTTGGGCAAACCTTCCCGGCCGAGATGTGCTGGGACGTTTCCTGCTGCTGCCGCCGATGAAGGATCGGGACGTCGCTCCCTTGCTGGATCGAGAGGTGGAGCAAGCCTTTCCGGTACAAAAAAACGAACTGAAGCTGGTCCGCTGGCTGCAGACCGAAGCTGAAGCGCAAGGGGGTTCCCGGCACGGCGCCTTGGTGGCCTGTCGCGATCGGATCGCCGAGCAACGGTGCCAACTGTTCCAGGCCGCGGGGATCGAGCCAGACGCGTTGCAGTGCGACCCGTTGGCGCTGGTCAATTTTGCCGCCTGGGAATTTGGCGACCAGTGGGCCACGGCGGGCGATCTGCCGGCCAACGGGAGCAAGCTGGCCCGTTGGCCTCGCTCCAAAAAGACGGACGCCCAGAAAACGGACGCCGCAAAAGCCGACGCCGCGAAAACGGAGGCGAACCAAGCGGAAGCAGCCGCCCTCTCGACAGCCGGCAACCCTTCGTCGACCGCGGATCGCCAGCGCGCGGTGGTGCTGCTGGACGCCGGGGCGAGCGCCACCACCTTCCTGGTCGTGACCGACAATGCGTTCTGGTTCCGTTCGCTCGATGGGGGAGGCGAAGAGATCACCAGCTACCTGACGCGGGAAGCCAAGCTGACCGCCGAACAGGCCGAACAAGGGAAGCGGGACCCGGCACTGCTCCCCTCCCTGGCGTTCCACTTTCAAGCAATCGAGGAGCGGTTTGCCGCCACGGCGAAAAAGCTCGAGCAGTCGGCCGCCGATGCCCAGGCGTTTCTCCCCGACCACGACGTCGCCTCGCTTTGGACGTGCGGGGGAGCGTCCTTGATGCACGGCTGGATTGCCCGCGTCTTGGTGAACCGCGAGCCGACAGGGTGAGGCGGGGGATGTCGGTGGATTGAGCGTCGCAGCCCTCCCCTCGCTGACGCTCGACCCTCCCGGGCGGGAGGGTGTCGCAGTGGCGGGCGAGCGGGTATCGCAGTGGAGCGAGAGGGTGCCGCAGGGGGGCTTCCTTTAAGGAGCCGCTTCGCGGGGCATGCTTAAAGAACGCTTGATCACGCGGCCTTGAAAAAAGTTGGTGGCGACGAGACTGTTGGCATCGAGAGGGACTTCGATATCGAGCCGCAACCGCTGCGTGTCGGCAGCGAGCTTGGGCGGCGTCACCGTGATCCGGGCGTCGTCGATCCCGTAACGCACGAGCACACGTCGCGAGGAAAGTGCGACGGTCGTCGCGTCGGCTCCTGGCACCAGTCCACTGCGGATCCCTGCGTAGACGGCGTTGTCGACGGTGTGCCGGATCATCGCCACCCGGCAGAATTCGAACGCCGCAAAGAAGATCACCGAGGCGATCGCGACGACGAACGAGAACTCGACCAAGACCGAGCCGCGGCGGGGGCGCGAAGGGGCCAGCAGGACGCGGGGGGCGGGAGCGGACATCGAGCGGTTCCTATTCGATTCGAATCGTGCGAACGGTCAGCGCGAGCTGTCGGAAAATGCCTGCCAACTCGGCACCGTCGGCAGCCTGAAAGGCTCGTCCGCCGCTGCCCTCGGCGAGCTTCGCAGGGGAGGCGTCCAGGGCGGCCGAACTCCATAAGACGGTGTGGAGAATCACCCCGCGGGAAGCCAGTAATTCTGCCATCGCCGGGCTGTGAACCGCCAGGCTCGAGCTCCGGTCGGTCAACACAATCACCATCCTGTCGACATGCCCGGCGGGGCGTCCTGCCTGAAGAAGCCGGCAAGCCGCGTCGAGCCCACCGTCGAGCCCGCTGCCGAGGCTGGCAGTGGGTGGCGACGCAGGGACGACGGTGGCCGCATCAAAGCGGGCTGCCTGCTGCTCCGAGGCAGCGGCCAGTGGCACTGCGGTCCGGGGTGGGTCTCCAGCGACGACCAGACCAACCCAGGTAACGCCCGGCGCGCGGCGGAGCGATGCAAACAAGGTGCCGCACGCCTGACGCAATGCGCCGCGACGCGTGGCCGTCTGGAAGAGGGAATTATCGATCAGGCAGACGATGTCGCGATCACGAAAGGTGACGGTGGTCGCGATCGGCGGGCGTCTTTTCGTCCCTCGCGCGGGTTGACCGGCGAGCGATGCCAAGGGGCTGACGCCGGGGGGCGAGGGGAGCGTGACGCGGACGCTGTTGAAAGGGGTGCGAGCAGGCTGGAACTGCCAATCGCCGGCCGTCTCTGGCCCCAGGGTGCGGCCAAATTGCACCTCGGCGGCAAGATCCTGCTCAGGCGAATCGATGGGTTCGTGGGCCGCAACGAGTCCCAGCCCGTGGAGACGGGCTGCCGCCGGATCGCCATACGTGGCCCAATGCACCGCGGTGGCACGGGCGGCGAGTTCCGTGGTGGTCTGCCGCTGGGAACGCGTGAGTTCATTCTCGGCCAAGCGGATCACCACGCCCCCGAGCAACATGAATGCCACCAACAGGCCGGTGATGAAGATCAACATCGCCCCGCCTCGATGCCTTGGATGTCGCCGTAGCACGCCTCGGGAAATCGCCCATCGGCGGTCAAGCAAGGGACGCCGATCTGCGAGACGGGAGATCGGAAGAGCACACGTCTGAACTCCAGACACTCCGGAGAATCTCGTATGC
>CAYNVI010000386.1:0-5205 GCA_964400585.1 uncultured Pirellulaceae bacterium
CCGCGAGGCCCAGAGACTGCATCCGAGCGCGACCCGCAGCGAATGGGCGGCGGTCGGACGATGCTTCGAACGGAGGGCATAGAAGAGCGCTGTCGCCATCCCCAACCGGACCATCGCCAATTGGTTTTCCAAACTGGCCGAGGTCCGGGCGCGATTCGACGTGCTGTGATGGCGGGCCAGCTCGCTCGCCGCCCCCAACTGCGCCAACAGGTTCTCGAACGGTGGATCGAGGGCGGCCGAGGGGGAAGGAGCCGCCGAAACATCGTGCGTGGAGGTGGAATTCATAAGGTGTGACAGCTGGAAATCGAGGTCGCGAAGACCTGCTGGGAGCCTCTTGCGGATGCTGAAACCTATGTCAGGAAGGGGGGGCAAGCAAAAGAAAACCAGTGAATTTGGACGCGGTGCAAAGCCCCCAGGAGGGGGTGTTCAGCTGCTGTTGGCCCGCGACCCGCTTGTCGGCTACCCTCGCCAGAGTCCCGCGTGTTTCCGCCGCCGTGGTTTTCCGCCGCCCGCCCTGCCCTGCGTGCCATGACCCTCGAACGCCGCCCCCAGTTGGCTCAACGCCGCCGCCGGGTGCTTTACACCCATCGAACGGTCGGCGAGCAGACCGCCGCCGACGGCCGCCGCGCCGCCGCGCTGCGGGAAGCTCGGCGGCCGGCGACCCCCTATGGATCCCGCGTTTACCGGCGTCTCCGCGCCCGCTGGTTCGGGGTCGTGCCGGTGCGCTGGCGGACCATGGCGGCGGTGACGACCGGCCTGCTGACCGCCGTGCTCCTCCTCACCATCGCCCACGCGGCCGCTTTGAGCTGGGCCCCGCTCGCCTACCGTCCGGAAGTCGCCCGCCCCTGGCGGCTCGACCGACCCGACAGTTTCGGCAACTGGTTAGGCAGCCTGCTGTTCGCCAGTGCCGCCTTCCTGGCCCTGATGATCTATCAACTGCGGCGGCATCGCAGCGACGACTACCAAGGGCATTATCGCCTCTGGCGGCCCGCCATCATCCTGCTCGCCCTCGGCAGCCTCGATACCTCGATGCTGCTGACCGACTGGCTGGGGCAGCTTGTCGATACCGCCCTGGGCCAGCGTCGCGCGCTGGCCGGCGGCGATTGGGTCCGCTTGCTGCTGGTGGTCGGCGGCGCCACCTTCGGGCTGCGGATGCTGGCCGAAGTCCGACGCTCCAAAGCGGCCCTCGGCTACCTCCTGGCGGCCGGCGGCTTCCTGGTCTTTCCCACCCTGGTGCGTTGGAACATCGTGGCGGTCGACTCGCTGACCACCGCCACGTTGCTCGCCTCCGCGCGACTGCTCGGCACGGCGGCCCTCTGGCTTGCCTTGCTCAGCTACCTGCGGATGCTCTATCGCGAGGTGCGGAATCTGAACCACGGCCCGGGGCTCCGCCAGCAGGCCCGCCACTGGCAACAGCGGCTGCTGGAGACCGCCAGGCTTCCCCGGCGGCAGCCCGCCGCCGATACCGACTCGCCGCCCCCCCGCGAAGCGAAACGGCAGCCCGCGGCGGACGAGCGGTCCGATAAACCGGCGAGCGCGCGACCGCGGCCTCGTCTGTTCGGTTGGCGACGTCGCCGGCAAGCGGAAACCGCCACCGACGGCGAAGCTCCCGATCCGCATCCGCAGGCGGAGACCCCCGAGGCGACGGCAACCGCAGAGGCTGCCGATGCCCCCGCCAAGCCACGACGTCGTTGGCTGCCCGCGTACTTCTCCAAACGGGCTGCGGACACCGCCGCCGGCCCGGACGAAAACGCAGCGGCGACCGAGACGCCGGCGGAGGAGACGCAGCCCAGCCCTCCCCAGCCAACCGCCACGGCGCCTCCCTCTCCCGCGGCCCCCTCTCCCGCGGCGACCTCTCCCGCGGCGACCTCGGGCGGGGACGACGGCGAGGAGGACGAATGGATCGATCCCGAATCGATCGATTGGCAGAACCTCAGCAAATCCCAACGGCGGCGACTCAAGCGACAGCTCAAACGCCAGGACCGCGCCGCCTAGCTAGACCGCGCCGCCTCCTCGGCTAGACGGAGCGCCCTCGTCGGTCTGCCGGGTGGCCGATAGATTGGAGCGTTTCGCCACCGTTCCGCTCAACCGCTGCAAGTTCCATGGTCCGCACCCGTTTTGCTCCCAGCCCCACCGGTTACCTCCACATCGGCGGCGTCCGCACGGCGCTCTTCAATTGGCTCCTCGCGCGGCAGGCCGGAGGGCAGTTCGTCCTGCGGATCGATGACACCGACCAGCAACGGAACGTCGCAGCCGCCCTCCAACCGATCCTCGACGGGTTTCGTTGGCTAGGACTCGACTGGGATGAAGGTCCCGAGGTCGGCGGCCCCCACGGACCGTACTTTCAATCCCAGCGGAGCGAACACTACCGGGCAGCGGCGGCCCGGCTGATCGCTTCGGGACACGCCTACCGTGAC
Organism: uncultured Pirellulaceae bacterium; assembly: GCA_964400585.1. Taxonomy (GTDB): domain Bacteria; phylum Planctomycetota; class Planctomycetia; order Pirellulales; family Pirellulaceae; genus CAYNVI01. The sequence continues at coordinate 2,418 of CAYNVI010000386.1, forward strand.
TTCGCCACCAGCGAAGAGATCCAGGAACAACGCGCCGCAGCCCAAGCGGCCGGCAAGACGTTTGTCTACGACCGCCGCTGGATGGCCCCAGACGACGCGGCTGCCCAGCGGTGGGCCGGCGAAGGGCGCACCGAAGTGGTCCGGCTGAAAATGCCACGGGAAGGCGAGTGCGTGATCCAGGACGCGATCCGCGGAGAAGTCCGCGTCGCCTGGGCGAGCGAACAAGATCACGCGATCCAACGGGCCGACGGCAGTTGCCTGTACCATCTGGCCAGCGTCGTCGACGACCACGCGATGGAGATCACGCACGTCGTCCGCGCCGCCGAACATCTCGCCAACACGCCGCGGCAAGCCTTCATCGCCGAGGCGCTCGGCTATCCCTTGCCGCAATACGCCCACCTCCCTTATGTCGCGGAACCGGGAGGGACGGCCAAGCTGAGCAAACGCAAACTGAAGAACTATCTGAAGAACCGCGATTTCGCCCAGCTGATGGAACATGGCCAGCGGATCGCGACGCGGATCGGCCGGGAAAGCGACGCCGAAACCTTCAACCCCGTGATCGTCGATTTCTACCGCGACATCGGGTTCCTCCCCGACGCGGTGATCAATTACCTGCTGCTGCTCGGCTGGTCGCTCGATGGCCGCACCGAACGGTTCGATCGCGAGGCGATGATCCAGCATTTCTCTTTGCAGCGGGTCAACCGGGCGCCGGCCAGTTTCGATCCGCAGAAACTGCTCGCCTTCCAGACCGACCGGATGGTGGAACTCGCCCCCAAGAAGAAGACCGCGATGGTCCTCCCGTACCTGCAGGCAGCGGGCCTGGTCAGCGATCCGCCCCCTTGTGAGATCGCCGACCGGATCGCGCAGGTGACGGCGGCCGCCGGCGACCGGATCAAAGTGGCGGGCGACATCCTCGATTTCGGCTATTGTTTTTGCCCTGCCGAGGAAGTGGTCTACGACGACAAGGCCTTCCAAAAGCGGCTTGTCAAACCGCCGGCAGCGACCGACCTGTTGGCCCGTTTCTCCGCCCACCTCGACGCCATCGAACCGTTCGATGCGGCGCAAATCGAAGCGGGCTTGAAAGCCTTTTGCGAAGCGGCCGAGATCAAGATCGGCGAGATCATCCACGCCCTCCGGGTCGCGGTCACGGGGCAACCAGCCGGGTTCGGGATGTTCGAAACCTTGGAAGTGCTCGGCCGCGAAGAAGTCCGCCGCCGGATCGCGCGGGCGATCGCGATCGCCGAACAGGCCCGCCAGGACGCTTGAACCGACGGCCCCGCCCGGCGCCTCGCACGGCCGCTCGCTCCCCCTTCCGACGCGCCCGACCCGGGCGCCATAATTGCAGCCAGCCCGCCATCGCCGCCAGCGCCCGCCGCTGGTTTGCCGAAGCCCTTCCGTTCCCGGGAAACCGATCATGACCGATTCCAATCCCTCCCAGCCCTCCGCCGGCGAACGCCCTCCGGCGGAAGACAAACCGGAGCGTGTCAACTTCTTGGAAGCAGCGATCCGCGACGACTTGGCCAGCGGCAAATTCCAGCAGGTCAAAACCCGTTTCCCCCCCGAACCCAACGGCTACCTGCACATCGGCCACGCGAAAAGCATCTGCCTCAATTTCGGCTTGGCTGAAAAATTCCAGGGAACCTGCAACCTGCGGTTCGACGATACCAACCCGTCCAAGGAAAACATCGAGTACGTCGATTCGATCAAAGAAGATGTTCGCTGGCTCGGCTTCGAATGGGATGCGCTCTTCTTCGCCAGCGATTACTTTGAACAGCTCTACCAGTGGGCGGTGCAACTGATCGAAGCGGACAAGGCCTACGTCTGCGACCTCGACGGTGAACAAACGCGGCAATATCGGGGGACGGTCACCCAGCCCGGAAAAGACAGCCCCTACCGCGATCGCTCGGTCGCCGAAAACCTCGGTCTGCTCACCCGCATGCGGGCCGGTGAGTTCCCGGACGGGGCGCGCACGCTCCGCGCGAAAATCGACATGGCCGCCCCCAACCTGAACCTCCGCGATCCGGTGATGTACCGGATCATGCATGCGCCCCACCACCGCACGGCCAACCAGTGGTGCATCTACCCGATGTACGACTTCGCCCACGGGGAAAGCGATTCGCTGGAGAAGATCACGCACTCGATCTGCACCCTCGAATTCGAAAACCATCGACCGCTCTACGATTGGTTCTGCGAGGCTCTCGGCATCCATCACCCGCGGCAGATCGAATTCGCCCGCCTGAACATGTCGTTCACGGTGATGAGCAAACGGAAACTGCTGGAATTGGTCCACGGAGGGCACGTGCGGGGCTGGGATGATCCGCGGATGCTGACGATCTCTGGATTGCGACGCCGCGGTTACACCCCGGCTTCGATCCGGGCGTTCTGCGAAGAGATCGGTGTCTCGAAAGTCAACAGCCTGATCGACATGGTCAAACTGGAGAACGAGATCCGACAGGAACTGAATCAAACCGCCCCGCGGCGGATGGCGGTCCTGCAACCGATCAAACTGACGCTGACCAACTGGCCCGAGGGCAAAGTCGAAATGGTCGAGGCGGTCAACAATCCGGAAGATCCTGCCGCAGGAACCCGGCAAGTTCCCTTCTCCGGCTCGCTCTACATCGACCGGGAAGATTTTCGCGAAGAAGCACCGCGGAAATACTTTCGGCTCAAACGAGGCGGCGCGGTCCGGCTCCGCTATGCCTACATCATCGATTGCCACGATGTGGTCAAGGATGAGGACGGCCAGATCACCGAGATCCTGTGCACCTACGATGAAGCGAGCCGCAGC
>CAYNVI010000387.1:0-5202 GCA_964400585.1 uncultured Pirellulaceae bacterium
TCGCGCGAACCCTCGACAACCCCTACCTTCATGCCTTTCTCGGGCGTTTCCGCGGCGCGAAGATGCAGCGGATGGTCGACAAAAATGGATGCGCACCGGAGATCGAGCGGCACTTGGCCGAAGGGGGGAAGCTCGCCTTGCTGGCGGATCAATACGGGGGGGCGAAAGGATGCTGGGTCGACTTCTTGGGGCATCAGGCTTCCTGCCACAAGGCGCTTGCCTTGTTCACGCTCACGGCAGATGCGCCGATGCTGGTCGCGTATACCCGGCGGACGGGAGGCCCGATGCAGTTCGAGCAAGGCTCGACCGGGATCGTGGATCCCCGCGATTCGGAGCTGGCGCGCGGAGGCGTGCGGCCGCTGACGGCGTGGTATAACGAGCGACTCGGCGTCGCGATCCGCCGCGATCCCGACCAGTACTGGTGGCTTCACCGTCGCTGGCGGGCGAAACCGAAACGGGTCCGTCGCAGCGCCGCCGAGGACGCAGCCGAGCCCGCCCGCCGGGTCGCCTAGCCGCGCTCGGCTCCCAGCCGCGCACGGCGGCAATCGCCGCCCGGCGACGGCGGGTTCTCCGCCAGCGGAGGGCCGGTTCCCCGTCTGTTCCTTTTGCGAGTTCTCCCGATGAGCAGCACCAATCCCTACGACGTCCGCCCCGAGGCGGGCAGTTACGAGGCGGGGAGCGACGAGGCGGTCGTCCGCCGCGTCTCGATTCGCCCCTTTCAGCTGTTACAGCGCGGCTACACGTTTTTAGGCGACCAGTACTGGCTGTTTGTGGGGATCTGCCTGGTTTCGCTGGTGCTCGGATCGTTGGTCCCGATGGGCTTGATCACCGGCGCGTTGACCGTCGGCGTCTTCCTCTGCTTGCTCGATCACGAGGCAGGACGGCGGGTCGATTTTGCGGTGCTGTTCCGAGGCTTTGATTACTTCGTCGACAGCCTGCTGATCATCGTCGCCGTGATCGTCGCTTCGCTGGTCGTCATGGTACCGATCTTCGTGATCATGATGATCCTGATGTTTGGAGGAATGGCCACGCTCGGAGGGCAGGCCAACCCGGACGGGATCGTCCTGCTCCTGCCGCTGCTGATGATGGGATTCTTGATGGTGGTGATCCTGGCCGCCAGCATCCTGATCTACTTGCCGTTTGTCTTCTGTTTCCAGCTGATCGCCGATCAGAAGATGAAAGCGGCCGATGCGCTGCGTCTTGGCTGGCAGGGGGCGTACCAGAATTTTGGAGGTATTTTCCTGCTGCTGTTGGTGCAGGCATTCATCGGGCTGCTGGGGTCGCTGCTTTGCTACCTGCCAGCGATCCTGTTCATTCCGATCGTGTTCAGCTCGTACTTCCTGCTCTACCGGGAAGTCTACCCCGCCTTCGCGCCTCCTCCGGTTGCCTCGTTCGCACCGCCTGAGTGATCGCCGGCATGGTTTGCCGTACAGGGCATCCGCCGCGACGCGATTTATGGGCTAGCTTTGGAAGAGCGCGGATCCGGTCCGCGCTGGCTCCATCGCTTTCATGCTCCCCCGCAGCGGTTGCCCATGTCGTCATCGAACGCATTGTCATCGAACGCTCCCCTTCCCTGGAAACATCTGCTGCGGGTGCTGAGGTCGTTTGCGCCGCTGTGGCTCGGCGCGGCGTTGCTATTCGGTGCGTTGGGCGTCGCTTATGCGATGGTCCGCCAGGAATCGTGGGCGGCCAGTCAACCCCTGGTGGTCCGCGACGAGGCCAACGGTTCCTTCGACCGGATGGGACGCTTTGGCAGCCAAGAGGAACTGAAAGCGGCGCAGGAGACGATTCAAGAGATGGCCAAGCACCACGATGTCGTCCGCGCGGCGTTGGAACGGGTGGGCCCGCCCGCGGAAACGGACCACGATCCTTGGCTGACCAGTGAAGTCGTGTCCGCCACCGCCCGCGATCGTGTCGCAGTACGGGCCCCTCAAGGTTCGGAGTTCGGACAAACCGAAGTGATCTATTTACAGGTCGAGGGCTCTTCCCCGGAGCGGGCTCGACAGATCTGCGAAGCCCTCTACCACTCGCTCTCCGACCGCCTCCGCAAGCTCCGCCAGATTCGGGCCGACAGCGTGGTCAAAGAATTGGTCTATGCCCGCGACCTCGCCTGGGAAAAACTACAGGAATCATCAAACCAGCTGCGGGAACTGGAAATCACGTTTGGCTCCGACCTCAGCGAATTGCGGAACCTCAGCGATTCGATCTCCGGCGATGGGACGAGCCGACGGGTGCTCGATGAAACGCTGCAGGAGCTGCAAGTCGCCGAACTGGAACTCGAGGCCCGCCGTTCCTTGTTCGACCTCCTATTGCAAGGTCGCGAAGATCCTCAAAAGCTGCTGGTCTCCGGCGGCGAACTCCTCAGTTCCCAGCCCAGCCTCCTGCGTCTCAAAGCCGGTTTGATCGACGCTCAGTTACAAACCTCCAAGCTGTCAGGCGTTTACACTCCAGAACACCCGCGGTTGCGGGCCGCCCTGCAAACCGAGCGGGAGATCAAGCAGCAATTGCAAGAAGAAGTCTCGGCGGTGATCAAAGCGATGCGTCCGGTCCTGCTGCGGGCCGAACGACGGGTTGCCCGGTTCCAGGAAAAGCAAGGTCGTTTGGAAACGCGTCTGGCCAAGCTGGCGAGCGTCCGCACGGACTACGCCGAGCTTTCGGCCGAGGTCCAACACCGCACCAACCTGTTGGAGCAGGCCGAGACCGCGTTGACCGAAGCGGAGGCGAACCGTTCCGCCGCCCTCGCCACCAGCCTGCTCGCCGAGCTCGGCCCCGCCTTGGTGAACGACTCTCCCGAAGGACCTTCCGGAAGCCTGTTGTCGCTGGGCGCGACGGCGGCCGGACTGATTTTCGGGTTGGGGGCCGTCTTCTTGATCGCGCCCGCCCCTCCGGGCCCCGGCTGGGGACGCCGCTGGTCGGATGCGATCGTCGGGCGGCGGGCGACCGATTATCCGCTCCCCGCTGGAGCCCCACCGATCGTGCCGATCCCGCCCGCTGGCGTGGAACGCCGCCAACAGGTCGCGACCGGCTCGGCGGACACGCCCTCAACAAACGCGTCCCCGGCAGACCGACCCGCCAGCGGCGAGCGTCGAAAACGACCACGGGGCGACGGCAGCTGACGTCGCTTCGGACCGCTGAGGAAACCGCCGATTCCCGCCGCCTCAGGCCATCCGTCTCTGATTGGGACGATTCTCCAGCGGCCGGTACGCATGGTCAGCCTTCCTGTCGGAGGGCTGCAATGCCGCGTGGCGTTTCGCATACCACTGCTCGGCCGGCGGGGCGGGGTGTTGGGCCGCCCGTCGGCAGTTTCGCAGCAATTCGCGAAAAGCGGCCGAGAAGTCCGGGTACGTGACCTGGTGGTATTCGGAATCCGCGGGCAAACCTTCCATCAAGCGGCGGTGAGCCTTACCGAGGTTGTGGTAAGGCAGCGAAGGGAACAGATGGTGCAAAGCGTGATAACGCATGCCCAGCGGAAACAGGATCTCGGTCAGCCAGCCGCCGCGGATGTTCACCGAATCGGACAACTGGTCGACGTGACTCATCCGTTCTCCGGTGCTTTGGTAGCGATGCGCCACCAGCGTGCGGAGATGATTCATCCCCAACGTCATCACGGCGATGCTGTAAAGCATCGGCATCCGCGTCCAATCGTTGATCCCTGCCAGCACAAAAACCAGGATCGCCCAGGCTCGCAGCGAACAGGCGATGTCCATCGCAGCCCACCATTTCCGGGGCGCGTTCTCCGGGATCTCGCGGCGGTAACGGAAATTGATCACGAACGAAGAGGCGCGTTCCAACACCCATTGCCGAAGCCGCGGATGCAAAAAGGAGAGGGGGACGAGAAACAGGAACCGGAACACGACGTAGGCCGGCAGGAAGCCGATCTGCAGCAAGAAGTAGAGCACGTTCCGCAACCGTCCGATCCCCAGCGGCAAGTACTCCCCGTCGTTGCCCGTCCCGTAGTGGCGGGTGTTGTGGTGGGCGATGTGCGATTGATACATGAACGAGGGCGTCAGCAGCGGGATCCCCGCCAGGATGTTCCAGGCGACGACAAACGGCGTCATTTCGCCGCGGCGGAAATGAACGATCTCGTGCATGTACGAGCCGACCCGGTAGAGCAGCGTGCAGGCGACCAGGTAACAGCCCAGTTGCGGGAGCGAAAATGCCGGGGCAGTCAGATAGACCCCTGCGCAAAGGTACCCCACCGTCAAACTGACCAGAAAATCAGCCCAATAGACCGCTCGCTTCGCCTGGAACAGGTCCCCCACCAGACGCCGCGCCTCGCCGATTGGAAATGCCGGCCGGGGGGGTGTCGACGCTTCGAGATTTTGAAGATCACGCACGAAAGCCTCTCGTCTCTTTCTTGCCGTCAGAATGCTCTTCCCACCGTATTCTTTGCCCATCTTACTCAAACCCTCAGTCTTGCAAAAAAGAGGCCACTTTCACTCTCCCTTTCATCGGATGGACCGCCGAACCGATTGAATGGGGGTCCACAGATTCCCCAAATCACCTTGCCGGGCTCGCCGCACGAGGGGCAAGAGTTCGTGGGATCTCCCGCCCCCCTCGCCGCGAAGCCGTTAAACTGAGCCGCTTGATCCACTGAGCCCTTTGATTCGCCGTCCCCGGAGACCCGAGCTAAACCCCCATGGATGCTGACGAGATCGCCCCTCAACTGCGTCGTGTGCTCCGCGATTGCCGCAAGCTGTATGTGCGAAATGGACAGTGGATCGCCCAGCGTCACCCCCACCTGCTGGACGGAAACCCCGCGCGGTTTGCCGACATGATGGACGATCTCCATCGGGGCTTGCTGATCAAGGTCTATGCCGTGGTGATCCGCAGCGATGGGCGTTGGAGTCAGATGGAGAAATTTGTCGGTTCGTTGCTGATCGAACACCTGTGGGACCAGCGGTTGCGGGGTGCGGCCTTGCGGGAAGCGGCCGAGGGGCTTTTCCAGCAGGCCGACACGCTGCAGTGGGAATCGCTGGTCGCCCCGTTTGTACGTCTCCATCCGCTCCACGACGCGCGGAGCCACGTCGAGACGATCGTGACCCGCTTGGCCAATTTGGCTGCCAAATGTGACGGACTGACCACGCCCGACGAAACGGTCACGTTGCACCAGCTGCAAGAGGCCGTCGAAGCGGCGCTCTATCCGCCCTCGGCCGCGGATGAGTCACGCCGCGCCCCGGCGGGGCAACCGGCGCAGGCCGA
>CAYNVI010000388.1:0-5199 GCA_964400585.1 uncultured Pirellulaceae bacterium
CAATTCCCGAACATTGCCGCTCCAACGCCGCGCCTGCAAGGCCGTCGCCAACTCGTCGGAAACCCGACAGTAGGCTGCGGGATAACCGAGACGGCGAAGGAAGTGCTCGCAGAGCAGCGGGATGTCCTCCCGTCGTTCCCGGAGCGGAGGGAGCCGGACGTGCACGGCACTGAGCCGATAGAGCAAATCTTCGCGAAAGTCTCCTCGCCGGGCGGCCTCGTGCAGGTCGGCGTTCGTGGCCGCGATGATGCGAACGTCGCAGCGCCGCGGTTGCAAGTCACCCACGCGGGTAAAGTGTCCCCGCTCGAGCACCCGCAGCAGTTTGACCTGCGTTCCCAGCGGAAGGTCGCCGATTTCATCCAGCAAGATGGTGCCCCCATCGGCGAGTTCGAACAATCCACGACGATCCTGTTCGGCCCCGGTGAACGCCCCTTTGACGTGCCCGAACAACTCGCTTTCCAGCAGCGAGGGGCTCAGCGTGACCGGGGCGATCGGCAGGTAGACCTCCGCGCCGCGGGGGCTATGGCGATGGATCGCAGCGGCCACCAATTCCTTACCGGTGCCGGTTTCGCCAGTCACCAAGACCGACAGTTGGCTTTCCGCGACCAGCGCGATTTTGCGGAATACCGCTTGCATCGCCGGGGAACGGCCCACCAGCGCGTCCGGGGCCTCTCCGCCGCCCGCTGGCGGTTCGGAAACCTCGGACGGTTCGGTGCGCTGGGCAGCTTGCTGGGCGGCGATCGCCTGCTGGCAGGCGCGGGCGGCGTCCTGCAACCGGAACGGTTTGGTCAGGTAATCGACGGCCCCCCGGCGGACCGCCTGAACCGCCGTGTGGAGATCGCCGAAGGCGGTCATCACGATCACGGGTGCTCCGTCGGTTGCCGCCTGAAAACGCGGCAACGATGTGATCCCATCTTCTCCCGGCAAACGCACATCCAGCAGGACCAAGGCGGGACGTTGCTCGGCGGCCAGCCGCAATCCTTCCTCGGCCGAGGCGGCCGTCAGGACCCGATGCCCCTGTTTTTGCAACAGTTGAGAAAAGCCCCAGCAGATCGACGGCTCGTCGTCCACGACCAAGACGACGGCGGGATCGACGGAAACGGCTCCCTCGCCAGGGCTTGCGGCGTTTTCAGCGTTCAATCGATGGCCTCCGAAATCAAGGGAACGTGGAGGACGAACACGGTCCGTCCGCGTTCCCGTTTGCATTGCACTTCACCCAGGAGCTTGTCGAGCGCACGCTTGACGACCGCCAACCCCAAGCCGAGACCTTCTGGCTTGGACGTCACAAAGGGTTCGAACAATCGATCCGCCACGGCCTCCGGGATGCCGGGGCCGTCGTCGCGGATCTGCACGACCAGCAGCGCGGCATCTTCTTCAGACGGCTGCCACGATGCCGAAACCTCCACGTGTTGCGCCACCTCCAACCCGTTGAGGATGATGTTCGAGACGGCGGCGGTCAACGAGGGACCGTCGGCGACGTGCCAGCCAGCCAAAGCCGAGTCCAACTGCCACCGCATCGCTACTTGGCGATGGCGGGCCAAGGGGCCGACGCCCGCCCGCACGTCCTCCAAGCAGGGCAGCACGCAGGCCGGCCGGTCTTGCGCATGGTCGCCTGCCCCCACCTGCAAAAGCCGACGCACAAAATCCTCGGAGTGCTCGATCTGCTGGATCGCCACGCCGAGCGATCCTGCCGATCGATCGGTGCACTCCGATGCATGCAGTTCGATCGCCATCCGCGCTCCTGTCAAACTGTTGCGCAACTGATGCGCCATCCCCCCGGCGATCTGGTGCAAGAGCTGTTGGCTCTGCTGGCGATGCACGCTGGCCCACAATTCTTTCAACTGCCCAGCCATCCGCTGCACCGACGCGCCGAGCAGGCCGAGTTCGTCGACCGGCCGCCGGGCAATCGCGGTATCAAAGGCCCCCGTCGCAATCTTGTCGACTTGGCGTTCCAGCTGCGAGAGACGACCGATCAATCGGCCCGTCAAGCCGAGCGTGACCGTTCCCAGTAGAACCGTGGTGGTTAATCCCGTGACCAGCGGCAAGGCCGCGATCTGCCAGCGCGTTTGGCGAAGTTGCTGTTCGTCAAAAAGGATGATCACTTGTTCGCGCTCATTCGCCGAAATCGCGTTGCGACGCCGGAAACGCATTGCCCGGTAGGCATGGGCGTCGAGCGTCAAGAGCTGCGTTTCCTCGGAATCGGACCAACGGCCCAATCGTTGTTCGAGCGTTACCGCTGCTTCCCCGTCGATCGGTAAACTGGCATCGATCAGGCGCTCGTCATCCCCGCGGAGGATCAACCATTCCGTTTGCGTCAAATCGGCCAGCAGTTCCACGACCGGCGGCGTCAACGGAAAGGACGTCCTCGAGAGCGTCGTGGCGATCTCCTCGAAGCGGGCTCGACGGTCGCTGGCACTCCGTCGGCCTCCGACCCAAGCCGAAACCCATGCCACCCCGCACGCGGTCAGCACGACAGCGGCCAGGAGCGGGGCCAGCAGCCGGAAACGGAGCGAACGGAAGCGAAGCTGGTTCATCGCAGGGACCCCACGCAGGGAGCAGGCACAAAAAAAGGGTTTCCGCCGGAACCGACGAAAACCCTTGTTTTTCCAGTGCGGATGAGAGGACTTGAACCTCCACGGCCTTGCGGCCACTAGAACCTGAATCTAGCGCGTCTGCCAATTCCGCCACATCCGCAGCTGCTTGCTGGAGCAGAGAGCGAGAAGATAACTCGCCGTTGCTACCAACGCAAGGGCCGAAAAACCCGGGATTTGCTCAGTATCGCGGCACTGCCGGGTCGATCTCCTGGCTCCAGGCGTCGATTCCCCCGGTCATATTTTGCACCCGCGGAAAGCCGGCTTCGCGGAGGGCTTCGACGACCCGGCGGCTGCGCCCCCCATGGTGACAATGGACGACCACGTGCCCTTCCCGGTGCGGTTCCAATTCCGCCACCCGCCCTCCCAGCTCTCCCAAGGGGATCAGCTTCGCCCCCTCCAGGTTCGCCGTGGCGTACTCGTCGGGCTCGCGAACGTCGAGCAGCAGGAAATCGGCCTGCTGCTGCTGGAGCGCGGCAACCGCTTGCACATCGATTTCCAGCGGTAACGGATCTTGCGGGTCAGCAGCGTTCATCGGGAACGATCCTACGGGTTCGAGGGGGCGATCAATCGCAGCGGGTTGATCCGCAGATTAGGACGCAACTGCCGCAAGCGGTCAACCGCCGCGGGCTCGACCGCGGTTCGCTGCACATCGATCGCTTCCAACGCCTCCCACTCGCCGGCCCGTTCCAAGGTGCCATTGCCGACGCGCGATCCGGTCAACCAAAGCGTCTCCAGCGGCAGTTCGCCGGCCAGACGCGTCACCGCGCGGTCGGTCACGGCGGTCAGCGAAAGATCGAGTTCGGTGAGTTGATCTGTTTGGGCGAGCCAGTCGGCCAGGCCGTCGTCCACCGCGGTCGCTTCGAGACTGAGCTGCTGCAGCGTCTGCGGTTGCGAAGCGAGTTGCCGCACCACGTCGTTGCCGATCGGCAGGTGCGACAGGTCCAGCCAGCGGAGCTCCGGTTGCGCCCCCAGTTGCGCCAACCCTCGAGACGTGACCTCGGTCCGCGCCAGACACAAGCGAGCGAGCGGAATCTGCGGATCCAACGGCGTCAGCCGCTGATCATCGAGACGCAGGAAGGGAAGCATCGCCGTCGATGCTTGGGAAATCGGCAGCTCCGCGGAGGACGTTTGCAGGGCGGGCGCGGGGATCGCATAGAGCTCCGCCAGCCGGCGGAAGACGGCAAGCTGTCGCGACCGGTCACCATGGTCCAGCAACCAATGCGTGTAGGCCGCGACGTGCGAGTACCACCGCGGCAAGTCGCTGCGGCGTTGCACCGAACGCCGCCCTTCGGCGACCAGTTCCTCTAAGCGGAGCGTATCGCCTGCCACCAACCAGCGATGACGCGCGTATTGCAATCGCGGCGATTCCCAACCGCCGACCAACGCATACGTCGGGGCGAACCGCAACGATTCCATGTAGGCCGCGATGCCTTCAACCAGCCAAAAGTCTTCCCGATCGCCCGCGATCCGCCCTCCCCGCAAACGCGAGCCGGTCGCCTCGCGGATCAATTGGTGCGTCAATTCGTGGTACCGCGTGGCAGGATCATGCGGCGGGCCGGCAAACACGAAGGTTGCTCGCATCGCATCGGAATAGAAGCCGGTCGATTGTTCGATCCCCGGAACTTGTGGCTTTAACAAGCGGTTGTAGCGGGCACGATCGCGACACAGGATCACTTGCAAACGTCGGTTGCCAGTTCCCAAACCAGCGCCGCCGGAAAACGTTCCTCCGATCGCTTCCCGATCTTGCCAAAGCGGAAAGAAGACCTGGGTCCAAATCCAGTAGAAGCGTTCGAGGTCTTCCGCCAAGGCGGCTGTTTGCTCGCGTGTGGCCGTCGAAAAAATCACAAAGTGCGGCGTTTCGGCCTGGAGGTAGCGGCCGCGCGACCAGCGGAGCGCTGGCGGAGCGTGACGGGGGGCGACGAAGTCGACCAACGCCGCACGTCCCCTGGGCAAGGCGAGCATCCGGCGAGCAGCGGCCAAGCTCGGATCGGCATAGTGGGCCTGCCACAGACGCTCGAAAGCGGCCTCGTCGGCCCCCTGTTCCGCTTGCTGCCGCGCGCTGTCTAAAAGCTGTTGAGCGCGGGCCGTGTCGCCCGGCAAGTGGGCGGGCAAGGGAAAGTAAACCCGTCGGCAGTCGCTGCGTTCGAGCGGCGGAAGCGGCTCCATGGCGTGGGCCGTGACACTCGCCAGCGCGACCGACAGGAACAGCCACGCGGCACCGAAAGGAGGTCCGAGCAGCGTGCGGGGGATGCGAAACGGAGGCGATCGCCTCATCAAAATCATCAGGGAAAGCGGTACTGGAAGCGGCGCGAAGACGTCGCTTCCAGTATAGCTCAGCACCATCCCCGCGATTGCCTAATCGACCTGCGGAGGACGTTTCATCTTCATCAGCATCAGCGACGAATCCTCCGGCGAATGGAATTCCTCGGGCCTCTCCGCGCCGGGCAGGCCATAACAGAGGATCCAGCGGTCGTCTTTGATCCGATAGATCCCTTTGGCGGTAGCCGGTGGTTTGCCCGGCAGTTTCGACACCATGTCGATCTTCCAGGGCGTGCTCGAGTGATCAAAGGTGTAGGTGCAACGGTACCGTTCGTTGTCTTCGGCG
>CAYNVI010000389.1:0-5197 GCA_964400585.1 uncultured Pirellulaceae bacterium
CCGCCTGGTTCGAGTGGCTGAGGTGTCGTCCCCCACCCCCGGGGACGCAATCCGGCGCGACATGACGTCCCGCGTACTGTCCGGGGTGGCACCGGGGTGGCTGACCCTCGCCATGGCGGACGCGGCGACGTGGGAGCGCTGGGACGCCCGCGCCCAGGCATACCGGCCCACCGACCCGCCCGCCCGGGTGGCCGGGATCATCACGGACTCCCCCGACGCACTGGGCTGGCCCGTGCTGGTGGCGCGCGCCGCATGCCCGCAGATCATGCCCGATGGCCGAATCGTCGCTGACGGTCCCCGGGATCCGCTACGTGATCGATGCGGGGACGGCCCGGATCAGTCGCTACAGCCCTCGCAATAAGGTTCAGCGTCTGCCGATCGAACCGATCAGCCGGGCGAGCGCCGACCAACGAGCTGGCCGCTGCGGACGGATCGCGCCGGGACTGTGCGTACGGCTGTACAGCGAAGCCGACTACCTGGAACGCGAGGCCTTTACCACGCCGGAGATTCGCCGCACCAACCTGGCTTCGGTGATCTTGCAGACCAAGGTCCTGCAGCTCGGGCCGCTCGATGAATTTCCCTTCCTCGACGCCCCCCGCCCCGAACACATCCGCGAAGGCTATCGCACGCTGCACGAGATCGGGGCGTTGACCGAGCGGCAGGAGCTGACTTCGATCGGCCGCCAACTTGGCCGGCTACCGGTCGATCCCCGCGTCGGTCGGATCTTGCTGGCAGCCGCCGAGAACGGGGTCCTGCCCGAAGTCCTGCCGATCGCCGCGGCGATCGAAATCCAGGATCCGCGGGAGCGACCGCCCGACAAACAACAGGCCGCCGACGAAGCGCAAGCGATCTTCCAGGACGCCAAGAGCGACTTCCTCAGCTACTTGCGGATCTGGCGTTTCTATCAGCGGCAGCACGAGGCGCTCAGCCGCAACCGATTGCAACGCGCCCTTCGCAGCCGGTTCCTCTCGCCGAATCGGATGCGGGAATGGGTCGACGTGCATCGGCAGTTGCGGGAGATGGCCAAGACGATCGATGCGGGCCGGACGGGCAAAGCGAAACTGGGAGGCCCTCGCTGGAACGACGACGCCGAGGCCGCCGACGAACCGCTGGTCGATGACGAACGTTACGCGCTGATCCACCAATCCCTGCTGACGGGTTTGCTCTCCGGCGTCGCCAAAGCGGGAGACCAAAACGAATACATCGGGGGCGGCGGCCTAACGCTGTACCTGTGGCCCGGCTCCGGATTGTTTCCCGCCAAACCCAAATGGATCGTCGCGGCCGAGCTGGTCGAAACGACGCGGCGGTATGCCCGCACGGCCGGTCGCATCCAACCTGAATGGCTGGAAACGCTCGCCGAGCATCTGGTCAAGCGTCAATACAGCGACCCGCACTGGAGTCGCAAAGCCAACGGCGCGTTTTGCTACGAGCAGGTCACCCTGTTTGGCTTGCCGATCGTGGCCCGGCGGCGTGTCCCTTTGCCTCGCATCGATCCTGCCACGGCGCGGGATCTGTTGATCGAACACGGCTTGGTCGAAGGTCAGCTGAAGACGCGGGCGCGGAGCATCCAACACAACCGCCGCTTGGCCGAAGCGATCGCCGAGCTGGCGGCCAAGACTCGCCGTCGCGACCTGATCGTCGATCCGTATCGGATCGAACAGTTCTACCAAGAGCGGTTGCCCGCCGAGATCAGCGACGGTCCGCGGCTGGATCGCTATGACCGCGAGCTGGCAGTCCCCGCCTGGGCCGCCCAGTTGACTTCCCCTGAGGGGCTGGCCGCCTGGTTGGAACAACCGGGCACGCCGCCCGAAGCGCCCGCCCCGACGACGCTTTTCATGCGTCCCGAAGAGATCCTGCCGGAGTTAGCCCGCGGGATCGATCCAGACGCCTTTCCCGATGCGTTGGAAGTCGGCCCCACGCGGCTGCCGCTGGCGTACCATTTCGAACCGGGGTCCGAACGCGACGGGCTGACCGTCACGGTCCCCCGCGCGGCGATCTCGCAGGTCTCCGACGAACGACTCGGGTGGCTCGTGCCGGGGATGCTGGAACCGAAATTGATCGCCATGATCAAAGCCCTTCCCAAACGGATCCGGCGGAACCTCGTGCCGGCCGCCGACGTCGCCCGCGCGGTCTGCGAGGAGATCCGTCCGCAATTTGGGCAAGTCCCCTTCCTGCCGCTGATTTGCGAAGTGCTTTCACGGCGCGCCGAGATGCCGATCACGGCGAGCGATTTCTCTCCCGAAAAAATGCCGGTCCACACGCGCCCGCTGGTCCACGTGATCGATGATGCGGGAAAAGTTGTCGCGGAAGGGCGCGAGCTGGCCGAGTTGCGAACGCAACTCGGCGAAACGGCCGCAGCGGCGGGGGAGGCTGGTGAGGAAACGCCCGATTTCGATGAGGATGAACTGGCTCGCGACGGCCTGACCGACTTCGATATCGAAGCCCTCCCCGAACAGGTCGTGCGGCGGCGGGGGGGCGTTCAGGTCGCGCAATACCCGGGCTTGGTCGACCGCGGCGAATCGGTCTCGATCCGGGTTTTCTCCGACGCGGCTTCCGCCGCCCAAGCGACCCGCTGCGGGCTGACGCGGCTCTTCGCCCTCCGCGAACGGAAAGAGCTCCGCAGCCAAGTGCGCTGGCTTCCGGAAGGAGACCGCGCGCGGCTGCTGCTGGCCCCGGTGCTTTCCCCGGATCGCTTCGAAGCGGAATTGACCGATCTGCTGGCGCGGCGTGCCTTCGTCGAAGGCGAAACCCTGATCCGCACCGGCGCAGCCTTCCAGGCGGCCCGACAAGAACGGGGCCGAAGGATCGCCGAAGCGACCCAAGCGATCGCCAAATGGTTACCCGCCTGGGCCGAGAGCTACCAGCAGGCACGGCAGGGGTGGGAAGGGATTCGGAGTCGCCAGTTCGACTTTGCCCTCCAAGATATCGAACGCCAGGTCGACCGCCTGACCCCCACCGGTTTCCTGGCAGCGACGCCCTGGCAATGGCTGCAACACTATCCTCGCTACTTCGCCGCGATCGCGTATCGTCTGGACAAACTGCGGAGCGGGGCGATCGAACGCGACCGGGAAGCGACAGCGACGGTCGCCGCCTTGGAGCAGCAACTCGCCCAGCGCGGGTCCGATCTGGCGGGGCTGGCCGCCAGCGGTGAAGCGGCCGGAGCCCGGCAGGCGGAGACGGAGGCGCTTCGTTGGCGGCTGGAGGAATTGCGCGTCAGCCTGTTCGCCCAGCCGCTCGGCACGGCCGAGAAAGTCTCTCCTCAACGCCTCGAAAAGCAACTCGCCAAACGGTAGGTATCTCGGTCGGGGCCGCTGTTCGGACCGAACCGCAGCCCTGGCGCCAAGACACCGGCGGCTTTTCGAAAACCCCTTCGCCGGCCCGAAAAAGGGACCAGAGGCTGGGAAGGTTGTTTCGCAGCCATCGCTAACGTTGGCTGCGGATCAAATCGGGGGTGATCGCGATCAGATGGACGGCCGGCAAGTCGACGCCGCGCTTGCGGGCTTCCACCCGCATCGCCCGCTCGAAGAAAGGAAACGGAAAGTACGGGTGCCGCTTCAGCGAGTAGCGATAGACGGCGACGACCAAGCGTTGCTCTAGCTGCTTTTCGCGGACCAGCACGGCCACTCGGCGCAGGAAGCCTTTCTGCTGCGCGGTCGTCGCCCGCAGGCGATTGATCAATTGTTCTTCCAGCGTCGCCACTTGCTGTCCCCCGGCCTGAAATTCGCGGCGGACGGTCAGCTGCGCCGAAGCCGACTCGGCGGCCCATGTCGACAAGCAAAAGGGGAGCGCCAGCCAGAGCCAGCGGGGGGCGGGCCATTGTTTCTTGACCATGCGAATGCTCCTGGAAGGTGACCAAAGCGATATCAAAACGCGTGACGAGACGTCGGTTCCTTCGCCTCGTCCCACCGATCGCGCGTGCCCGGCGCGCGATCCACGGACCGCTGGCTACCAAATTCGGCTCGACGGCTGCAGAGCAATTCCGGAGAATCTGCTGCCGATCGCTGGCGAACGGCCGGGAGGGAGGGTCCCCGCCGGATAGCCCGCGAGGTTCCTCCGCAACCGGGGGAGATTCGGTGAACGGCGCAAAAAAAACCGGCCGCCTCAATCTTGATTGAGGCGTCCGGTCAAAATGTCGCTTCGATCTATGGCGGCAAAACGGAGCCGCTGGGAGAATGGCGGATGCTTCAGCGTGCTACAGCACAAGCCTTTGATTAGCATCGGCCAGCCCGAAAAATTGGTCCCTCTGCCACAAAGCGATCGAAGGACTGCGACTCGTCAAAACAAGCCACATTTGGATTCTAGATCCACCTTGGCGGACAGCAAGGTAGTTCGACGGAATTACCAGCCAAGGCCTACAAATTCCGGCGAATGCCGCTGATTTTTTTTTCGGCCCTGCACCGCGTCCACGGGCCCCTAGGTGTCGTCCTTCGCTTCTCTCTCCCCACCCCCCAAGATTGCGCCCATGAGCACCGCCACCCTGATTGCGGGCATCCCCGCCGAGAATCCCACCCTGTTCCGTCGCCTTCGTCTGGCGGCTGGCGATCCCGCCGCCTGGACGAAGCTCGACAGCCGAACGATGGTCGTGGTCCGAGACATCGAGACCGCACGGGCACGCGAGGCCGGGACCGCCGACGAGACCCTCTGTCCAGCCGATCTCGCCCCTCCGCAGGGGCTGAGCGCCGACCGGGCCACCGCGACCGCCGAAGCGGTCACCGAGCTGTTTCGCCGCGAAGGCGTCAGGCAGGTGCGGACCGATCGGACGCTGCCGTTCATTTTCGCTTGGCATCTCCAGCAAGCGGGGATCGAAGTCGCCTACGATCCGGAGCTGGGCGTGCTCGACCGGCGAACCAAGGGCGAAGCGGAACTGGCGGCCTTGGCCCGCGCCCAAGGGGTCACCGAGGAGGCGATGGAGATGGCTTGCCGTACCGTGGCGACGGCACGGGCTGCCGCCGACGGGACGCTGCAATGCGATGGTGAGACATTGACCAGCGAGCGTCTCAAAGCGCGCATCGCCGGCTTCCTCAGCGACCGGGGCTTTTCGCTCGGACACGGCGTGATCGTGGCGACGGCCCCGCAGGCTGCCGACTGTCACGATGCCGGCACGGGACCGCTGAGAACGGAAGTTCCGGTCATCATCGATATCTATCCGCGAGATGACGCCAGTCGCTACTGGGGCGATTGCACCCGGACCGTCGTC
>CAYNVI010000390.1:0-5197 GCA_964400585.1 uncultured Pirellulaceae bacterium
TCTCCGCCCTGCTGATCGTGCCGCTCCTGTGGTCCGTGTTATCGATCGCAGGAACCGCGTCGCTCGGCTGGGCGGCCGATTCGTCCGAAACGGACGCCGCGACCGAGGCACCTCCACCGCTGCCGGTCGAAAATGCCGAGGCGGAGGATGAGGCCTCGATGAAACCGTACGACGAACTGATCGAGCACACCGAGTTGAAGATCCCGATGGTGCCGATCCGCGGCGGCACCTACCAGATCGGCAGTCCTGCCACGGAAGCCGGCCGGCGAGATGATGAAGGCCCGCAGCGGAAGATCGCGCTCGATCCCTTCTGGATGGGCAAGTTCGAAGTCACCTGGGACCAGTACGACGCCTGGAGCGATCAGATCGATCAACTGCGGCGGAAGATGTTCGCGCTGGATGCCAACCAGCGCGATCTGGTGGTCGACGGGGTTTCCAAGCCGACCGAACCCTACACCGACATGAGCTTCGGGATGGGCAAGGGCGACTATCCGGCGATCTGCATGACGCAGCATGCCGCCCGCACTTTCTGCCAGTGGCTGAGCGCGAAAACAGGCCGCTACTACCGTTTGCCGACCGAAGCCGAATGGGAATACGCCGCCCGCGCCGGAACGCAGACCGCTTATTCATTTGGTGATGATCCGGAACAGCTGGACGACTACGCGTGGTACTCCGACAACAGCGATGTCCAGTACCAGCAGGTCGGCCAGAAGAAACCGAACCCGTGGGGTCTGTACGACATGCATGGCAATGTCGCCGAATGGGTGCTCGATCAATACGATCCGGAGCGGTATAGGCAACTCGAAGCAGGCGTTCGCAACCCCTTGCTGGTCCCGCTGAAGCTGTACCCGCGTGTCGTCCGAGGCGGCTCGTGGGATGACGACCCGGAGATCCTGCGGAGTGCGGCTCGGGTGGCTTCCCATGAGGACTGGAAAGATCAAGATCCGCAGATTCCCCGCAGCATCTGGTACCATACCGACGCGTTAGGGGTTGGCTTCCGCGTCGTCCGTCCGTTGGTAGAACCGTCTGCCGAAGAGAAGGCCGCCCGCTGGGAGAAGACCCTGCCGGTTCAGAAAGACCCGGAAGAGGACGATTACTAACCGGACAGCGCCCCTTTAAGCTCTTCGGCGCCGCTGTCTCGAGCCGGTTCCGAAAGCAGATTCATTGCCCCCCTCCCCCCGTTGATTTCCCCAAAGGCCCGACATCATGTCCGAACTTTTTTCCTCCGCTGGATCCCGTCGTACGTTTTTAAAGCACAGTGGCCGTGTGGCTGCCGCGACCACGTTGGTGGCGGGTGCGACGAGCCCGGTACATGCTGCGGAAGACAACACCATTCGGGTCGCCTTGGTCGGTTGCGGCGGCCGGGGGACAGGGGCTGCGCTGAATGCCTTGTCGGTCGACAATGGGCCGATCCAATTGGTGGCGATGGCGGATGTGTTCCAAAAGAACCTCGACAACAAGCACGTGGCGCTCGCGCAGCACGCCAAGATCGGCAAACGCGTGGACGTGCCCGAAGAGCGGCGTTTCCTCGGCTTTGACGCGTACCAGAAAGCGATGGACTGCCTGCGTCCGGGGGATGTGGTGATCCTGGCGACCCCGCCCGCCTTCCGCTGGGTGCATTACACCTACGCGATCGAAAAAGGGTTGAACGTCTTCATGGAAAAGCCGGTCACCGTCGACGGGCCGACTTCGCTGCGGATGCTGGAACTGAACAAGCAGGCCCAAGCGAAAGACCTGAAGGTCGGGGTGGGGCTGATGTGCCGCCACTGCACCGCCCGGCGGGAACTGTTCGAGCGGATTCAGGATGGCGAGATCGGCGACATTACAATGTTGCGGGCCTATCGGATGGCCGGCCCGACCGGTTCGGCCGCTACCGGTCCCAAGCCGGACGGCGTCAGCGAACTGCTGTACCAGATCAAGAACTTCCACGGGTTCTTGTGGCTGAGCGGGGGGGCGGTGAGCGACTTCTTGATCCACAACATCGACGAATCGTGCTGGATGAAGAACGCCTGGCCGGTCAAGGCGATCGGCTTGGGCGGTCGGCACTATCGGGGCGAGATGGTCGACCAGAACTTCGACTCGTACGCGATGGAGTACACCTTCGAAGACGGCGCGAAGCTGTTCGTCGACGGCCGCACGATCCCCGGCTGCAAGCAAGAGTTCGCCAGTTACGCTCACGGCACCAAGGGGATGGGCGTGATCTCGACCGCCTCCCACACGCCCGCCAAGTCGCGGACGTACCAGGGGCAAACGGCCACCGAAGCGAACAAGATCTGGGCCTTCCCGCAACCGGAAGAGAATCCGTATCAGCTGGAATGGAACCACTTGATCGCCGCGATCCGCGAAAACATCCCGTATAACGAGGTCGACCGGGGTGTGATGGCCAGCGCCGTCACCTCGATGGGTCGGATGGCCGCCCACACGGGGCAGGAGATCACGCTGGATCAAATGCTCAATTGCCCGCACGAATTTGCCCCGCAGGCCGACGAGCTGACGCTCGATTCGCCGTCGCCGCTGCAAGCCAATGCCGACGGGAAGTACTCGGTGCCGATGCCCGGTTTGGTCAAGCGGCAAGAGTACCTGTAGGGCGCGGTCATTGCGGCGGGGCTGTGCTGGCCGAGGCGAGCGAGGCGGCAGCTGCCCCTTCGTAGGCAGAGAATTCGGCCCACACCGGGCGGTGGTCGCTGACCGCCGCCGCCTGCTCGGCCGTCATGCCGAGGTGCTCGACGAATTCGAGGACCCCCGCGCGGCCGGTGAATTCGCGCGTCATCGTCCGGTCGAGGAGGATGTGGTCATAGGTCTTGGTCCCCGCCGTATTGGTCGGTGTGTCGCCCGCGACGGTGACGATCCCCGGCACGGAACCGAGTTCCGCCAGGTTGGCGTCATTGACGTTCAAATCGCCGAGCAACAGAACGTCGTCTTCCTCGCGAACCGCGTATTCGTATTCGCGGACCGAAAGAAACACATCGTCCAGGACATTCAGTTCATTGTTCGAGCCCGGCCCGGAGACTTCATCAGGGTCGGTATGGACATTGATCAACGTGAAGCGAAAAGGTTCGCCGCGGGGGTCGGCCGGCACGATCGTCTGGAACGAAGCGACCAGTGGTTCGCGATGCATCAGGTCTTGGGCATCGTCGACGACGTAGGCACTGTCCGGCAGCAGTTCGATCCGTTCGGTGTTCCAGACGTAGGCGTATTGTTCGGTTTGAGAAGTGCGGCCCAGCGAGCGGCTCAGGGTCGCTTGATACTGCCAGCCTGCCTGATTGATCTGGGCGACCAGTTTGTCGATCGGGCGGGCGTGCGGCGAGCGAACCTCCTGGACCGCGATCAGGTCGAATTGCTGGAAGATATGACCCAGCACCCGCATCACATTGGTATCCGACGATTTCTTCTCGCCGAAGACCTGGATATTGAAGCTGGCGATGCGGATCCGATCGGGTGCCTGCCGGATGCCCACCAGCGACGTATCGGCGCCCTCTTGCTGGCTTTCGGTCGTTTGCAGGAGGTCATCGAGGGCGGCGAACTCGAAGCCTTTGGTCACGCCGAAATAGGCGAGCGCAAGCAGCCCCAGAATCGAGACGGTGGGCCCTAAGAAGCGGACGAATGGAAGACGCATCCCTGGCCTCCTTGCCTGGGTCGGTCGGCGGAGTCGCCTCGCAAAACGAGGACGCCGCGTCGGAAGAGCGGAGTGAATCGAATAAGGAAGCGGAGCCGTAGGCGCCGCCGGTTTAGGCGGCCATCCCGCGGATCGATTCCAACGCGGAGATCGCCAGGCGGCTGAGCCGCGGGAAGCCGCTGTTGGTCAAGTTACGCAGCGCCGGGGCAGCACGCTGGGCCGCCGGTCCGATGCGGCTGAGCGCCCAAGCGGCCCGTTCACGCACGGGCAGGAAGGACGAATGGATCAGGGTGGCAACCAACGGATCGACCGCCGGGGCGGCGCGCGGTCCCAACCGTCCCAGGCAGGTCGCCGCCCAGTAGGCGACTTCGCCGTCCGAGCGGCTGGTCAGGAAACCGGCGAGCACCGGCACGTCGGCGGCGGCCGGAACCCCCGCCATCTCCAACGCTTCGGCGGCCCACATCCGGACTTCGTCGTGACGGTCTCCGGCGGCCCGGATCAGCGGCACGATCGCCGTTTGCACCGGGAGTTGGCATTGGGCCAGTTGCCGGGCGGCGGCCGACCGAGTGGCTGCATCTTCGGCAGTCAGATCGGTGGCGTATTGGCTGACGGTATCATCCATGAACGAAGTCCCCCCCAACAGGTTTCCGACGGTTTGCACTTTGATTCGACTGCCCCGTAGAATCGTGCCGGCGAGGTGTCCGGCGGGCGATTGTTCGAACCGTGAGAGCCCCAGTACCAAAAATGGCGAAAAACGTGCAACAGCAAACCGAATTTGCAATCATCCCCGATCGCCAGGCGATCGAAGCCTTGGATCGAGAGATCCGTTTCTTTCCCTCCACCACCCGGCAGCCCGTAACCTTGGACGCGGGACAGATCGAACAATGGAATCGCGATGGGTACCTCGCCCCGCTCGCCGCCCTCGAGGAGGCGACCGCGACCGATTACCGCCGCTACTTCGACGGGCTCCTGCAAGAGGCCTTGGCCGCCGGACGCGACAGCTATTCGATCAGTAGCGCGCATCTCAAGCATCGACGCGTTTGGGATCTTCTCTGCCATCCGCAGATCTGCGGGGTCGTGACCGATCTCCTGGGGCCGAACGTGGTCGGTTGGGGATCGCACTTCTTCTGCAAAATGCCGGGCGATGGCAAACGGGTCGACTGGCACCAAGACTGCAGCTACTGGCCGCTGACGCCGACCAAAGCGGTCACGGTCTGGTTGGCGATCGACGACGCGGATCAGGAAAACGGCTGCATGGAAGTGGTGGTCGGCTCCCATACCCGAGGTTTGATCGAATTCGCCGAAAGCGATGCGGGATCGGACAATGTGCTGAACCAGACGGTGGCGTCGCCGGAAAAGTACGGCACGCGGCAGAGCACCCCGTTGCAAGCCGGGCAATTCTCGGTGCACAGTGATTTGCTGCTGCATGGCTCGGCCCCCAACACCAGCAACCGCCGCCGTTGTGGGCTGACGCTCCGGTATTGCCCCGCGGACGTCGAGGCCTTGCTGGGCTGGAATCGGAAAGGGGTCGTGGTGGCGGGAGAGGCCGATCCCGAGTTGTGGCCGGGGGCGAAGCGTCCC
>CAYNVI010000391.1:0-5195 GCA_964400585.1 uncultured Pirellulaceae bacterium
ATGCTGTATGGCTTTACGCCCGAGCGACGCCAGCGGTATTTGCCGCCGATCTACGGCGGGGCCCCGGGGGGCGCCATCCGAGTCACCGGGCCGGGAGGCGGCTATGAAATCCGTCGCCGGGCTCAGCTGACCGATGAAGGGGCGACCGGTACGCTGACGGTCAATGGGAGCGACGGGCTGTCGCAGGGGCAGCACCGCTTGAGCATGTTGTTGGGGCAGATCGACGAATCGATCTTTACCAATGTGTTCGCGATCGGGCTCCGTGAGCTTCAGGAACTGAGCACGCTGGATGATACGTCGGCTGCCGACGAACTCTACAAACTCTCCTCCGGGCTCGATCGCGTCTCGCTGGTCGATTGCATGCGCTCGCTGCGGAAGGGACGACAGACGCTGGTCGGACGGACCGATGCCGAAGGCGGCGAACTGGGACGCCTGCAGGGTCTGCTGAAAAAACGAGATGACTTGCGGGCCGAAATCGAAAAACTGACCCGGCATGGGCGGCGGTGGAGCGAGCTGGCGACCCAACGTCGCACCCAGCATCAGGAGATCGCCCAGCTGTCCGAACGGATCGGTCAATGGGAGCACGAATCACGCATCGTGGAAGTGGCCACGTCGGTGCGCGAGACCTGGGGCGAACGGCGCGAGTTGCAGCGGAAACTGGAACAGCACAGCGAAGGCAATGAGCTCCCCGAAGATGCTCCTGGCCAGTTGGTCCAGCTCGACGCCCAACTCGAGGACCGCAAGGGCAAGCTCGACGAGATCAAACAAAAGCGGCGGGAACTGCGGGACAAGGCGGAATCTCTCCCGCTGAGCCGGCGGATGCTCGACCTGCAGGCCCGCATCGAAGCGGCCAGCCAACAGGGGACCTGGATCGAGGCGCTGCAGGAACAGATCGAGCGGCTCGACGAGCAGATTGGCAAATCGCAGCGGCAGCTCGAAGCCGACGCCGAAAAAATAGGCATCGAGGAACAGGATCGCGCTGCCCTGCTCGAAGGCAACCGCCACCAACTGCCCGATCTCTCCCGGCAGACACTCTCCGCCCTCAGTGAACCGGCCAAAGCCGTTAAAGAGCAGCTGTTCCGGCTCAAGCAGGCCCGCAATGAAGGGCTTCGCGATAAAGCGGAAACCGAACGCTTGGAGACCAAGTTGGTCGAGACGCTCGACCACAATCAGGCGGCCAATCTGCAAACGGCGATGAAGCAGCAGGGCGAGCAGATCGCCCTGATCCGGCAATGCATTCAAACCGAGGAACACCTCGATAAACTGAAGCGGCACTACCGCGATCTGGAAAAAGAATCACTCGATCTGGCGACCGATGAAGCGTTGCCGGTCGAACGGACGATCTTGTTGACCGCCCCCTTCATCTGCGGCGGCGTGTGCCTGCTGTACGGGTCCTTTCATCTCCTGAACTTTACGTACTTCGTCCCGGAACCGAACAACAACACCGGGATGATCGCGGTCTTGATCGGCTTCCTCTGCTTGGGGCTTTGGTACCTCAGCCGAGAACGGGGGGACCGCGGGACATCGATGGATTTGGAGGATTGCGAACGGCAGATCGATTCGCTCCGCCGGCAACTGCGGGAAGTCGAAGCCGAACGCGACGAGCTGCAGCGGCAGCTTCCTTCCGGGAACGGTCCCTTGGAAGTGCGGCTGCGGGAGGCAGAGGAACGCCTCGCCTTGTTGGAAAGCATGCTGCCGACCTATCACAGTCATCTGGCGGCGCGGCAACGGTATCAGACCAGCCGGCAGCGGGCCACCAAGGCAGCCGATGGGCTGAAGGAGGCGCGGGCCCAGTGGAAGCGAACACTGGAGAACCTGGGACTGAGCGAATCGCTTTCCCCGGCGAGCATCCGCCAGTTGAGCGAAGGGTACGAAACCTTGCTCGCTAGCCAACGGCGGGTCGAGCAACTGCAGAATGAACGGCAAGAACGGCAGCGCGAGCTGGCGTCGTTGGCAAAACGGATCGAAAGCCTCTATCTGGAAGCGGTCGGTCCCGAAGCCGAATCGTCGGATCCGGACGATTCCTCATGGAGCCGCCCCGATCAGGACGGCACGCGGGACGCAGCGCGAAAGCCGCAGCGCGATCCCGAGCGGTTCGGAGACAGCGAAGATTCGCAGGGCGGTCAGCGTCCCAGCTTGCGGAAAGACCCTCTCGGACAGCTGAATCAGCTCAATGAGGAACTGTCGCGTCAACAGCACTGGATCAAGCGACGCCGCGAATTGATCGAGCAGGACCATCAGTACAAACGCCAGCAGGGCACGATCCATCGCGCGTTGGAGCGGTTGGAGCAGAATCGACGCTCCCTCTGGGCGCGTTGCGGCGTGGCGACCGCCGAGCAGTTCTACCAGCTGGTCGATCGAAAAACGTGGGCCGCCGAATTGAAGTCGCAACTTGCCGATAGTGACCAACAAATCCGCAAGATGATCGGCACCCAGTGCGAATACGACGAGGTCGCGCGGGAACTGGAGGGTGCGAAGCAAGCCGACCTGGAACGGCGTTGGGAAACGCTGACCGGGCGGATCACGCAGACGCAGGAACGGATCGACGGGTTGCGCACCCGGCAGGGAGAACTTGCCCAGGAAATGAAGCAGCTGGCCGAGGATTCGCGACTGGCCGGGGCACAGCTGGAAATGGGCTGTGTGGAGCGGCAGATCGAATCGCTGGCGCGACGCTGGCAAACGCTGGGAATGGCGAGCGCCTTGCTGGAGGACGTCTGCGCGACGGTGGAAAAAGAACGCCAGCCCGAAACGCTCCGGGAAGCGTCCAGTTTCCTCAGCCAACTGACCGACGGAAAGTACACGCGGATCTGGACACCGCTTGGCACCAATCGCCTGAACATCGACAGTCACGATGGGGACGCCTTGCCCTTGGAAGTCCTCAGCCGGGGAACGCGGGAAGCGGTCTTTATCGCGCTCCGGCTGTCGTTGGCCGCAGCCTATGCCCGCCGCGGCGTGATGTTGCCACTTGTGCTCGACGATGTGCTAGTGAATTTCGACCGCCAACGAGCGGTCCATGCGGCGCGCACGCTGAAGACGTTCGCGGAACTGGGGCACCAGGTGATGATGTTCACCTGCCACGAACATATCGCCGAAATCTTCCAAGAGATCGATGCCCAGGTGCGGCTGCTGCCGGAACAAGGGACGCCCGGCTCGGCCAGCATTCTGGAACCGCCGGTTTGGGAAGAAGCGGAAGCACCGGCCGCTGAGGAACGTGAGGAACCGGCCGCTGAGGTCCGCGAGCCCGCACCGGCCGCCGAGCCTGAACCGGCCGCCGAGCCTGAACCGGCCGCCGAGCCTGAACCGGCCGCCGAGCCCGCACCGGTGCTCGAGACGCCTCGGCCTCAACCGGAACCCGAGCCGCCTCGTCAGCCCGTCTCCCTGCCGATTGTGGCGGTCGAGCCGCCGGTGGTGGTCAAGCTGCACGAGCCTCCAGCCCGCCGCCGGAAAGATCCGCCCGCCCCGCAGCCCCCACAAGAGCCGCTCGGGGAGGAGCCGCTCGCTGACGAGTTGCTGACGGAGGAGCCGTCACATCCGATGATCGACTGGCTGTGGTACCAGGACGAGGAGGCGGGAGAGCAACGGCAGTTGGAATGGGGCGAGGAGCCGCCTGCCGAAGCTGGGGAGACGACCGACACCTGGTGGCATCGGCCGGAACAAACGACGACCGGCCGGTAAGGCAAGCTGCGGCGCACGTGGCTAGGCGGAGGCGGAAAATCGCAGCAATGCGTACTTTCGCTTCCCTTTGCGCAGCACGATCACCGATTCGCTCGCCAGGTCGTGGGGCTGGAGGCGATACTGCACATCGGTGACGCGGCGATTGTTGATGTAGGCCCCGCCTTCCTGGATCGTTCGTCGCGCTTCGCTGGAACTGCCGGCCAGCTTGGTTTGGCGGAGGGCGTCGACAATCCACATCCCCTCTCCTTCCAGGGCATCCCGATCCACTTGTTGGCTCGGGACATCGGCGAAGATCTCGTTCAGTTCGGCATCGTGCAGTTGATCGATTTCTCCCCCGAAGAGCATTTCGCTGGCCCGTTGGGCGGCGGCGAGACCCGCCTCGCCGTGGACCAATTCGGTCATCCATTCGGCCAGACGGCGTTGGGCGGTCCGCCGTCCCGGTTCTTCTTCGACTTGCTGGGCGAGCGTCTCGTATTCCGCCCGCTCGATCTCCGTCAAGAAGGCGATGCAGCGAAGCACATCGCTGTCGGCGACGTTGATCCAGTATTGATAGAACGCATAGGGGCTGGTGCGTTCGGCATCCAACCAGATGGCCCCCTGGTCGGTCTTGCCCATCTTGCGGCCATCGCTGGTCAGCAACAGCGGCGCGGTCAGGCCGAAGAGTTGCTTGCCCAGCATCCGGCGGCCGAGATCGATCCCCGCGGTGATGTTCCCCCACTGGTCACTGCCCCCGGCCTGGATCAGGCAGTCATGGGTCTTGGCCAAGTGGACAAAGTCGAACGCCTGCAGCAGCATGTAACTGAATTCGGTGTAGCTGAGGCCCGCTTCGCTTTCCAGGCGGGAGCGGACCGAATCCTTCCCCAGCATCGCGCCGACTGGAAAGTTCTTCCCGACATCTCGGAGGAATTCGAGGTAGCTGAAGTCCTTCATCCAGTCGAAGTTATTCAGCAGCAAGGCCGCTTGCGGACCTTCGAAGTCGAGGAACCGCCGCATCTGCGCGGCGATACCGGCGACGTTCTCTTCGAGTTGGGCGGGGCTGAGCAGGTTGCGTTCTTCGCTCTTGCCGCTCGGATCCCCGATCATCCCGGTCGCGCCGCCGACCAGGGCGAGCGGGCGATGGCCGGCGCGTTGGAACCGCCGCAGCATCATCAGCTGCATCAGGCTGCCGACGTGCAGGCTTGAAGCGGTCGGGTCGAAGCCGATGTAGACCGTCTGCGGTCCGGCGGCCAGTTGTTTGGCGAGGGCGTCCTCGTCGGTCGCCTGTTGGATCAACCCGCGCCAACGCAGTTCATCGATCAGATTCGGGTCAGGCATCGGTCTCTTTCCTGGGAAGCTCAGAGAGGCTTGGTGAAGGGAGGTCCCCGGCGGACTGCAACGCGGCCCAGAGGGCTTCGGCGATGCGGAGGTCTTGCGGGCGCGTTAGTTTCAGGTTGGTATCGGCCCCGGGGACGAGGCGGACCGGGTGGCCGGCCAGTTCGACCAATTGGGCATCGTCGGTGACGGGGCGTCCGCGCCAGCGG
>CAYNVI010000392.1:0-5172 GCA_964400585.1 uncultured Pirellulaceae bacterium
CCGGGGTGCGCTGCGCGACCCCCGGCTAATCTCTGCGACCCCTGCGGCGTGGGAACCCACGCAACCCTCCAGCCGTTACGCCTAGCTCCTCCTCTCCTACTCCCCTTCGCTCCTAGCTCCCAGCCCCTTCTCTCCTAGCCCCTAGCTCCTCATTCGTCGCATTCGTCCCATTCGTGGTTGTCCTCACCTGACGCGCCCCAACCGTCCGCCCCCTGTCCAACCGTCCGCCCCCTGTCCAACCGGCCTCCCATCTCCGGCCTTGCGGCGCCCCCATCGTCGCCGGGCCGACCTTCCCAGAGGCAGGAGCCCCGCCAGGCCAGCCAGCCAAGTCGCAGGCTCGCGAACGGCCGTCGGAGCCTGGTCAAACCCGATCACATCCATCGCTTGCAGATCGGTCGCTGTCAGCGTCACCGCGCCGCCATCGACGAGGCTGTCGTCGGAGTATCGAAATAGGTCCAACACCGACAGCGTCGTGATGTCGTCCAGCGAAGGGACGGAGGTGAAACCTATCAGCTCGAGTCGCTCTCACACATGTTTCGCTGCTGAGACGCTAGTTCGCTTCAGCGCCATTGCTCGAGTTTTCTGGCTCCGGCGGCTGAGCTGATGACGGCGCCGCCAAATCTTCCAACCGCTCCAGCAGCGACTGAAGCGTGGTCAACTCTTCGGCGGCCGCACGAAAATCCTCCTCGCCCATCCGTTGCAGGTATTGCCGGAACGACTGATTGGCCCGTGCTGCTAGCTCCGAAACCTCAACGTCTCCGCCGAAAGCTTTGGCTTGCAGCCGCGTTTTTTCCCCTGTCAGCAGTCCTTCCAATGCCTCGTCAAACGTCTCGGCATAACTCAGCCGATCGTTGTGCATCAACGCCACCAGCCGTAACTCCGGATACGCGGCCGCTTCGGCTTGCAGGTAAATCGGTTCCACGTACAGAAGCGTTCCATTCAACGGGATCACCAGCAAGTTCCCCCGGATCACTCGGGAGCCTTGCTGGTCCCACAGCGTCAGTTGGCCAGATAAAAATGAGTCTTGGTCGATCTTGGTTTCGACTTGCTGGGTGCCGAGAACCCGTTTTTCCTTGGGGAAGCGGTAGGCCAAAAGTCGGCCGTAGTTTTCGTCGTCACACATTCCAGCCATCCAGCCGATCAAGACCTGGCGATTCTTGGGCGTGAAAGGCTGCATGATCACGAATTCGGCATCCTCCGATTCCGGTGGCTTCCACATCACGTAGTACGGCTCGACCGGTTGGACGTTGGCGTAGTATTTTTCCGTAGCTCGAACCCACAGATCCTCTTGGTTGTAAAACACCGAAGGGTCGGTCATGTGGTACTTGGAGTAGACGGCGCCTTGGGCGGCGAGCAGGCCCTCGGGATAACGGATGTGCTTGGCGAGTCCTGTTGGCATTTCGCCGCGCGATTTAAAAAGTTTGGGAAAGATCCGCTGCCAGACCTGGATGATCGGGTCGTCGGGTTCGAAGACATACAGCGACACGGATCCGTCATACGCGTTGATAACTGCTTTGACCGAATTGCGAACGTAATTGGCACCGCGGATGCCAGGTGTCGATCCCTCTTCGGTGAACCGTTCACTGTAAGGAAAGTTGCTACTCGTCGTGTAGGCGTCGACGAACCAGTACATGCGCCCGTCTTGCAAAACGATGTACGGATCACCGTCGAAATCGAGAAAGGGGGCGATCGCGTCGAGTCGTTGGCGGATTTGCCGGCGAAACATGATTCGGCTCTCGGCGCTTGGATAGCCGGAGAGAAGAAACCGGGTCCCGCCAAGTTTCCATCCAAACACCAGCTTGCGCCAAAGATTCCGCAGCGGAACACCGCCACTGCCCTCGTAACGCGAGTACACGTTGCGATCGCCGCGAGGAAAGTCAAACTCGCGCTCTTCGGAATTGGCGACCACGTAGTCTTCGGTCAATTCGCCGTAGTAAATTTCGGGCCGTTCCACGACCAGTGATTCCTGCTCGGCTCGCGGCGGTAGATCTTTGATCAGCAGAACCGGCAACCCTTGCTCGGTGAAGTCGCTGACCGGCGCCAAGGTCAGTCCGTAACCGTGGGTGTATTTGAAATGGCGATTTACGAAAGTTTGGCTTTTCTTCGGTAGGTTCGACGGTTTCATCTCCCGAGCCGACACCATCACTTGCCGGTATCGGTCGCCGATGGTGTAGCGATCGATGTCGACGTCGCGAAACTCGTAATAGAGCCGGATCTCTTGGAACTGTTCGTACGTGGCCAGCAGGGCTCGAGGGTCCCAAAGCCGGATTTCGGAAAGTAGACGTGAGTTCTGATCGACCGTGCGCTCGTTGAATTGGTCCGAGACCGGGTACTTTTGTTCTTCGATATCGGTCAATCCGAAAGCGTGTCGGGTGAGGGCGATGTTGCGCTCGATGTAAGGTTTCTCCACCGTGATCTCATTTGGCAACACCCAAAGCCACTGGCTCAGTTGCGGTGCACCACCCAGGGCGAGCAAGGCGACGACCAAGAGGGGGGCCACCGGCACCCCGATCGCTTTCGCTAAGCTTGCCCGAGCGCCGTTTTTCGAGCCGATCCAGCGGCCACGGTAGGCCAGCGTCCAGACCCAGGTGCCGGCCACCGCGGCGGTGACCGCGACCAGGTAAAAAGCCGGCAAACGCACGTGGATGTCCGTCCAACCTGCTCCGGCGACCGTTCCTTCCTGAGAGAACATCAGGTGGAAACTGTGCAACACCATGCCGGCTGCGATTACCCAGAGAAAGGCTCCCAAGGATTGATAGAGGCCCCGCGTCGCGGCAACCGAGGGACGATCGTGCTGCTCGGTCGCCAAGCGAGCCAGTTGCTGTGGCCGTTTCTCGTTAGGAGCCGCCGGATGAGTCACAACCAAGTACGCCGCAGCAGCGATCAGCGAGAGAAAGCAGGACCACCACAGCAAGCCATAGACGCTTTCGTAAAAAGGGAGAGAAAAGAGATAGAAGGTAACGTCGAGCGACAAGACCGGGTCCTTGGTTCCCGCCGGTGCGGCATACCACCAACGCAGTAGCGTGCCCCAGTTGCTGAGGCCCCACATGGCCCCGATCGCGAAGCCGAGCGCCTCCGGCCAACGCGACGCGATCGCTGGTTGACCCGGGACAACAGCGGTGAGGCCGTAGACGACGAGCGTCCCGAGGAGGGCTCCGGCGGCGGCCAGTCCAACCTTAGCGAGCACCACGGTCCAGAAGCGATCGCTGTAGCCTACTGCTTGAAACCAAAGCATCTCGGCCCAAAAGCTGAACAATCCAAACAGGACGATGGTGCTGCCGATCACCGCGAGTCCAGCGATAGCGGCTGACAAGCGTTCTCGTAGCAAGCCGCCGCCCAGTAAAACAACGCCCAGCAAAAGAAGAATGCCCAAGGCCAAATAGTACATGTTTTCGTTCTCGGCGAAACCGTTGCGTTACGAGATCCTGGCTAGCTCTCCATCCTGGCTAGCTCCCCATGAACGACCTGTCCGTGTGACCATCGACCATCGCAGCAACGATAGCAAACAGACCAGTACGATCGCTTGGACCGCAAGTGCCGTGGTTCATTCTTGTTCCACGGTAGGTCTGAATCAAGCGCTGGCTGACCGGCCGGGTTACCAGATCGGCCGAGTTGGATCGGAGGTACCCGTTCACGGGTTCTCGACCCGAATCCGAGGCCTCTCGCGGGCGAGGCGTCCGCACATGTCGTGCAAGCATTGGGCTGTGCGAGGTGGTGACCGGATCTCGGGCGCGCGTGGGGCTTAGAATGGCCGATCAAGGAGATCGCCACGATGAGCGAGAAGCCACCCAAAGACACCAGCAAGTCACGTCGCAAGTTCACCGATCAGTTCAAAGCGGATGCCGTCCAGATGCTTCTCGACGGTCACACGGCGACGTCGGTCGTCGAACGCCTCGGCCTGTCCGGCACAAATCTGCTGTATCGCTGGAAACGCGAGCAACTTCGGCAAAGCGGCCCTGTCGCCTCGTCATTGGACAGCCGAGTGAAAGAGCTTGAAACCGAGCTTCGGCGCGTTGAACGAGAGCGTGACATCCTAAAAAAAGCATTGTCTATTTTCAGTCGAAGCGACTGAGCGACCGCTTCGTTGCCGCTACGGAAGTCATGAAGTCGACGAACGCCGACGCCAGCGAAGTCTGCCACGTCCTATCGTTGTCTCGAAATTCATTTTAGGGATTTCGGGAGTCGCAATCCAAAGCCGAACCGCTCCGTGCCGAACAGCTCGCCCCCATGATCATCGACATCTTTTGGAAACACGGCAGGCGCTACGGTGCTCGGCGCATCGTTAGCGAGCTGGCTGATCGGGGAATCGTTGCGTGTCGGCGAATCGTCGCTCAATGCATGAAAACGCAGGAATTGAGGGCAATTCAGCCAAAATCCTTTCAACCGAAAACGACCGAGAGCCGTCATCGGCTGGGCGACAGTCCCAATCTGCTGCTGGAAGACTTTGAACTCGGCGCGATCAATCGGCTGTGGATAGCCGACATCACGCACATTCCCATCGCTAGGCGAAAGGTAACCGTACACCGCGACCGTTCGCTCGGCCGGGTTTGACTACTTGTTGAGGCGGCGTCGGCGGGCGCGGCGGGCGCGTTTGCGGTCGGCGGCTTGCCGCCGTTCGTCCTGACGGTAGGTCCGGATCGATTCGGGGTGCTCGGCTTTCCAGACGTGCGGCGCCATTGTGGCCCACTCCGTCTCACCGCCATGCCCCCGTACTGCTTGATCCAGCGATTCCAGGTCGCTTCGCTTACTTCCAAAGCCTGAAACACTTCGGCTGCGGACTTGCCGCTGCACAGCATCGCCTGCCCCTCCTGGATCGCTCGTACGATCTGTTCGGCGTTCCTTCGTTTACGTCGTTTCGGGATGGAAAGTCTCCTTGTGGCCAATCTGGCTAGTAGACCTTCATAGCAGATGGATCAGAAAATGGGGAGCACGCCAGTGCTGCGCGACCCCCGAAAACCAACCGTCCCCCCGCCCCCAACCCATTCGCGCGAACAACACCGCCATTTTGGGCGACGTTACCGCGAACGGGTTGGGGGAGGGGGATAGGGTGGGCTGATGAAAATGTTTTATCGACATCAAATCGTTTCATCTGCTTTGACCAAAGGGAAGGCGGAGCCTTTCCAAGCCCCCTCTCCCCCGAAAAGGCGGCGCTCGCGGCGTTCCATTTCGAGT
>CAYNVI010000393.1:0-5133 GCA_964400585.1 uncultured Pirellulaceae bacterium
CATCGCATAGGAAGCCGGGGTGGTCTAGGGGAGTGCGCTAACCGGTCCGCCAGCGCAAAAAGGGTCAGTGCCTCATCGCATAGGAAGCCGGGGTGGTCTAGGGGAGTGCGCTAACCGGTCCGCCGGCGGTCCCGCCGGCGAGGGCCGATTCACCAACGAGGGGGCAGTGGGAGGTCCGAGCCCCGACGGGGGCGATGAGCGGCTCATAGGATTGCCGGGGGACCGCGAGGGGAGAGAGCCTGCCCAGCGCGTGCGGGCGCGGTAACCTTATAGAGGCTCCGGGTCGGTCGACAGCGTCGCCCTGATGCCTGGGCTCGGCCGCCCGTCAGGTTAGTATCCGGCCGGTCATCCTCGCCTGGCCAGCCTTGCCAGCAGGAGCCGCGTGCCGGTTCTGCTCCTCACGTCCTCTAGCTCCTGCTCTGATCATGCATGAACACTCGTTGATGAAAAGCTTGATGAATCGGATCGACGAGGTGGCCGCGGAAGCTGGAGGGGGCCCGGTCGTCGATATCAAAGTCGGGCTGGGAGCGTTTCCGCACATGCCCGAATCGCACTGCGAAGAGCATTTTCGCGATGCCTCCCGCGGCAGCATCGCCGCAGGGGCGGCGATCGAAGCGAGCGGATCGGAGGAGCAGAGCGATCCCCGGGCTCAGGCTATCTTTTCGGAGAGCATCGAGCTGGAAGCGTGAGCGGTTCGACCGGGATCGAACTGCGGGTCTTTGGGCGGGTGCAGGGCGTGGGCTTCCGGCCCTTCGTCTATCGCCTCGCCCGGCAACTGGCCCTGGGAGGCGAAGTCTGGAACACCGGCTCGCACGTCGTGATCACTGCCTGGGGCCCAACCGAGCGGCTCGAGCAGTTCCAGCGCGAGCTCCGCCACAGCTGTCCGCCGGCCGCACGCGTCGAACGGATCGACGCGCGTCCCCTGTCGCCCGCCTCGGTTGCCCACGCCCCCACGCCGTCGCCCCCGCGAGTCGGCTTTTCGATCGTCGCCAGCCGGGACGATGGGGGCACGGGCCGACACCTGTTACCGCTTCCCGATCTGGCCATCTGCGACGACTGTCGACGAGAAGTCCTCGATCCGAGCGACCGCCGCTTCGGCTACCCGTTGATCAGCTGCACCCACTGCGGACCGCGATACACGATCTGCCAACGGACGCCTTTCGATCGTCCGCACACTTCGATGGCACCGTTTCGGCTGTGTCGACGATGCCGCGAGGAGTACAGCGATCCGGCGGACCGCCGCTTTCATGCCCAAGCGATTGCCTGCCCCGAATGCGGGCCGCAATTCTCGCTGGTTGCTGCCGGCGGTCCTGCGACCGCTGTCCCCCCAGGCGGCTTCCCGCTCGCCGAACCGCTTGACGAGCCGCTTGACGAGCCGCTTGACGAGCCCGTTAAGGGGGCGGCGGAAGCTTTAGCGCAGGGGGCGATCGTGGCGTTGAAAGGGCTGGGAGGCTACCAGTTGCTGGCCGACGCGACCAACGCGGCGGCGATTCGCGAACTTCGCCGTCGCAAAGGGCGTCCCGACAAACCGTTGGCCCTGATGGTTCGGGAGCTGGCGGAGCTTGCCGACTGCTTGGAGATCCGCCGCGAAGAAGTGACCGCGTTCACCTCGGCCGAAGCGCCCATCGTCCTCTTCGCGGGGGCTGTCGAGCGGCCTCGACCGGCGAGGGCTGACAAGCGTTGCGTGGCCGACGCCGTCGCTCCGGGGTTGACCATGCGCGGGGTGATGCGTCCGACCACCGGGATGCACCTGCTGTTGCTCGAAAGGCTGCAGCGCCCCTTGGTCGTGACCAGCGGAAACCTCGCGGGCGAACCGTTAGCGATCGACGACGACGAAGCATGGCAGCGGCTTCGCTCGGTTGCCGATCTGTTCCTGCTGCACAACCGTTGCATCTGGCAGGGAGCCGACGACTCGGTGGTACGTTGGATCGATGGACGCATCGTCGTCCTCCGCGGCGGGCGCGGGCTGGCGCCCTCGACGCACTCGCATCCAGACCTCCGCGACGGTGCCCTCGCTTTGGGAGCGCATGGAAAGAATCGGATCGCGTTGAGTTTTGACCGGCAACTGGTCCTCAGTCCCCACATCGGCGAGCTCGAGACGTGCGCAGCCTTGGAGCGGTCCCAAGAGGTCGAGCAAGCCTTGTCGACCCTGTACGCTGCACGCGCGAGGCGAGTCCTGCACGACAAGCATCCTGAGGGGGCGACCGAGGCGCGCGGCAAAGCCTCCGGCCTGCCGCGGCGGGCTGTCCCTCATCACCTCGCGCACGTGCTTGCCGCCCTCGTCGAGTCGGGCTTGCAGGAACCTGTTTGGGGCGTCGCCTGGGATGGGACGGGGTATGGCGAAGACGGCACGATCTGGGGTGGAGAAATTTTGTGGGTCGCCCCCACCGGGTGGCGGCGCGTTGCCACGCTCCGGCCCTTCCGCCTGCCGGGCGGTGCAGCGGCCATCCGCGAGCCGCGCCGCAGCGCCCTCGGGATGGTTGCCGCTTACCGCGGTCCGGAACAGGCGGAACGCTGGTTTCGTCACCGCCGCTGTTTCCGCCCTGCCGAACTCGAACTGCTGCTGCAGGCCACCGCAGGCGGGATCAACGCCCCCTGGACGACCAGCGGAGGGCGACTGTTCGATGCCTGGGCGGCGCTCTGTGGGCTGGCCGACCGGGCGACCTATGAAGGTCAAGCGGCACTCCGTCTGGAGGAAGCGGCGACGCGAAGTCTGCGAACGCGTCACCCCGATCCGACGCGTGAGCTGGCGACGCTCGAGCCGTTGGCCCACTTTGCGATCCGGCGTCCCGATGCGCTCCGCGAGCTTGACCTCGCCCCCTTGCTCGATCGTCTTTTCGCCTCCGGGCAAGCGGCGAGCGTCGACGCCGAAGAGACCGGGCTGGCGGTGCACGTCAGCCTTGCCGTCGGCTTAAGGGCGTTGCTCGGGCAATTGCGAGGCGCCCCCGACGAAGGGTGCGAAGCGTGGGCGGACACCGACGCGGTCGTGCTCACCGGCGGCCTCTTCCAAAACGCGTTGCTCAGTCGCCTCGCCCGCCGTGAGCTGCAACAGGCCGGTTTCTCTCCCCACTTGCCGACGGTCATTCCGCCGAACGACGGCGGCCTGGCTGCCGGGCAAGCGTTACACGATGCCTGGTATCGAGCTTAGCGGAACAGCGCTTTCGCCAAACCTGCGCGGCCGATGGGGGAGGATAAAGAGGCGGAGACGCTCTAGAATGAAACGTCTTCCCCCTCCCCGTATTGCTTGGAACGCTTGGAAGGATCCCTCATGTGCTTGGCGGTCCCCGGCTGCATCGAATCGATCGATCGCACTGATCCCCTGATGCCGGTGGCGATTGTGCGGTTCGGCGGAGTGCGCAAGGAGGTCAATCTGGCGTACGTTCCGGAAGCGGAAGAAACCGACTACGTCCTCGTCCACGTCGGATTTGCGCTCAGCCGACTCGACCCAGCCGAAGCGAACCGGATCTTCGCCTTACTCGATTCCCTCACCAGTGGCGAAGTATCCTCGCCAGCCAACCCGTCACCGATTCCTGAGCGTTAGGCAAACCCGAGCGTTGCGCAAACCTGCGCGTTGAGCAAACCGCTGAAGCCTCGCCGCGGCACACGACGCGGGCCAGCCCGCCGGCCGCGGAACGGGCAGCGTCCCGCCGCCCCGCTACCTCATCCATCTCCACCCGACGCGAGCCGGCGATGAAATACCTCGACGAATACCGCGACCCGCAGGCCGTCGAAACCCTCGTCCGGCAAATCGCGCGGGAGGTGACCGGAGAGTGGACCCTGATGGAAGTCTGCGGGGGCCAGACGCACAACATCGTCCGCTTTGGTCTCGAGCAATTGCTGCCGTCCTCGGTCGAGCTGCTCCATGGCCCCGGCTGTCCGGTCTGCGTCACCCCGGCCGAAAAGATCGACCACGCGATCGCCCTGGCAGGCCGCCCGGAGGTCACGCTTTGCTCCTTTGGCGACATGTTGCGGGTCCCGGGGACGGGAGCCGATCTGTTGGCGGCCAAGGCCCGCGGCGGCGACGTTCGCGTCGTCTATTCTCCGCTCGACGCCCTGCAATTGGCGAGGGACGACCCGAGCCGCCAGGTCGTCTTCTTCGCCGTCGGTTTCGAGACCACGGCACCGGCCAACGCGATGGCGGCTTACCAGGCGCGACAAGGGGGGATCGATAACTTTTCCCTGCTGGTCAGCCAGGTGCTCGTGCCGCCGGCGATGGAAGCGATCCTGGCCGCCCCGGAGCGACGGGTCGATGGGTTCCTGGCGGCCGGGCATGTCTGCACGGTGATGGGGTTGGCAGCGTATCACCGGCTGGCCGCCCAGTATCGAGTCCCGATCGTGGCGACCGGCTTCGAACCGGTCGATATCTTGGAAGGGGTTTGGCGGTGTCTGAAGCAACTGGAAGCGGGTCGCGCGACGGTCGAAAATTCGTATGCCCGGGCGGTCCGTCCCGAAGGGAATCGGCACGCTCAGGAGGTTCTCAATACCGTCTTTGAAGTGATCGACATGCCGTGGCGCGGTCTGGGATCGCTGCCGGCCAGCGGCCTGCGACTACGCCCCGCCTTTGCAGCCCACGACGCGGCCCGGCGGTTTCCCGCGGAGACGTCCCCCGCGGTTGCCCAGGGGGAAACGCAGTCCGCGGATGCGGGAGAAGACCCGTGCCGCGCCGGCGACGTCTTGACCGGCCGCCTGAAACCGTGCGACTGCCCGCATTTCGGCGAAGGCTGCACGCCGGCCCATCCGTTGGGCGCTCCGATGGTTTCCTCCGAAGGCGCCTGCGCCGCTTACTTCCAGTACGATCCCCCCGCCATCGTCCGGGCGGCGGGCGATTCGCCTACCGGGAGGCGACCATGAGCGATGCCGGGGCGCGATCTCGGGCGGGGGATCCGAGCTGGCATTGTCCCGTGCCGGTCGATCCCGACGAGCGCATCCAGCTGGCGCACGGGGCCGGGGGACGGCTGATGAACGAGCTGGTCGATCGCCTGATCCGGCCCGCGTTGGCCGGAGGCGAAGCCGCCGCGGGGGATCCGCGACACGATGCCGCCTGGTTCCCGGTGGCGGGCGACGACTGGGCGATGACCACCGACACCTTCGTCGTCCGTCCCCTCTTTTTTCCTGGCGGCGATATCGGTCGGC
>CAYNVI010000394.1:0-5125 GCA_964400585.1 uncultured Pirellulaceae bacterium
AAAACTCGCGATCAGGGACTCCGCAACCGCCTCCCCTGTCAAACCCGCGGGAGCAAGCGAGGCAAGCGGAACGGGTCCAACGTGAACGACAAGGATTCGAAAAGCACCTGTAGCACAAACCAGTAACCTCGGAACTCGCCAGCAGCATCACGACCGCTTGGTCCACTCCGGAGCCCCCATCCCTAACGGATCCATGGGCTGCCTAACCCCCAGAGATGGTCAAAGCCGGGCAGACCTGGAAGCCCGCCGTCCGCAAGAGGGCAAGACTCTGCATGGTCTGACGCCGCTTCTGCTCGACTACCCCTTCGCTGAAAGGGACCGTTCACCCAACGGGCTACGCATGGGAAACGTCGACATGGAACAGCGACTACCGGACGGTCGCTGGGCAGGGACGGCAGGTCCTTACTGTGGCAGCCCGTTTCCGCGTCCCGGTTGGATGGCAATCCTGTCGAGCCTGCCTTCGTGGTACCGTCGCGGCAGGGTGCGAGGCTCCGGTTCCCGCAGGTTCCACCCCTGGCCGCCGGACGAGCCGTCGGGGCTTCCAGGACCCTATCGCCGGAGCGGGCTCCGTTCGTCATCGACCAATCGGGCGACTCATCGACCATGAGCTATTGCTCCCGGCTTCCGGGGCGAAAGCGTGTGGACCCTAAACTGCCTTCTTCTTCGGATGCGTTGCTACGCCAGCCCTATCGCTTTCTTGGTAAGGTGTGATCTGTCCCACCTGTCGGGATAGGGGCGGGTAAGCGTCGGGATATTGTCGCGAAGACGCCGACAGCAGGAGCGGATTTTACAATAGGAAAAACCAGGACCATGTCGGGATTGTCGGGACGTTTTCCAGTGGTGCTTCCCGTGGCATACCGTTGTTCGTTGAGTGAATGAAGATAGCCCTCCTCCCCGTATCGTCCGCTTACCTGATGCGCGATCCGCTGGGTGCTGGGTGCTTGGTGGGGGCTTCATCATCCCGACGGTCCCGACATCCCGACAAATTGGGTGTCTTCCCTGTAGGAAAACGTGGTGTTCCGGTCTCGTTGCATCCCGACACTCCTCTCGACGCGTCCCGACAGTTCCCGATACCTGCGTCGCAATGTCTGTCGACTCTTCGGGCAGATCTCCGTTTCTTCGCTGTCCTCGGCGACCTTCGCCGCTAACGCCGAACCGTTCTGCGGCTTCCCCACGGAAGCTCTCCGGCGGTGTCTGCATCGTCGCTGATTGGGACCGCATCGTGGTGCTTCGGCACCCGACCTCAAAGCGGCGGGTGGGCGACCGCAGCTCGATTAAGGCCGGCTTCCAGGCGAACGTCGACCACCTACGGATTCAGCCCAAGCGGCTATGACTGCAGCGGAGGCGACATCGCCCTGCCTGGAGAGAATTTTCCAGAGCTAGACGTTCGACGAGGAGATGGCAAAGGAGGTGGCTCCAGCGGTCAGTAGCACGCCTGGCGGGCGTCAGCGTGATTGGGCCGGAAACGCTTGGGAGCAGCTCGCAGCTTCGCTCTAGCCAGCATGTAGCCCGGTTCCTGGTGAGAGTGAAAGCATCCTGCCCCTTAGCGTAGGACCTACCGGGCAGTGTTTCGGGGACTGCAGAGCTCGAGGCGATTTGGTGGAAGCCACCGCTTTGAGCCGATACGGCGCGATCAGAACTCCACGTCGAATGACCGATGGTTAACCTTCGGCACGTCGTTGGTGGCCCCGGCCACGGATGCCTTCGCGGAGGTGTCCTCGCTCTCGACGGCTCCCGCAGTGTTTTCCCTCTTGGCCAAGCCTACAAATTTGGAGGATCGGAATGGATGTGAAGAATGGACTGCATCAACGGCAGCGGTCGACTTGGAACTGGCGTTATCCAGCCCTCTCGGGCGACGCCAGCGACCCTCCACTTTTTTTTTAACACGAAGGTAGAAAGATGCCTCAACTGAAACCACAGTCATCCGAAGTTCCGTCTGGTCTGCGTCCCATGTCGCTCGTCGAACTGGGATTTGATCCACGCTCTCTTACCCCAGAGAAGTTGTGGGATTTCCTCTGTGAGCGGTCGGATGAGGCGGTGGCCGATTTCGAACAAAGTGAACAATGGCAGCGAATGATAAACCCGGATGTCGACATCTTGTTCATTCGGACGGCGATGAGGGAGATCTTCCGGGAAATAGCCGTGATCCGAACCGGTATAGTCAAGGGGGCGGAAACGATCCAACGTCGTAAAGAAGAAAGGGAGGGTGAGGACTTCTTCTCCACGATGCCGTTTCTTCTCGACGACTGCCGCAAACACGGGGAAACTGCCCCAGATGACTACATCAGGCTCGGCGGGATCTCCTCCGACCTCGAATACTTCCGGCCAAGCGCAGAGGCTTCTGTCGCATTGGCTGTGTGGAGGGAGATCAAGGAGACCTGTGACATGTTTACCTGGCTGGGGGCGTATTCTTGTTACACTTCCATCACGGAACGTATCGCCATCGAGTTGCTTGGCCTGCTAGAGCGACGGGAGCGCGAATGCTCTTGGAAGTTTGCTTTGGACTACCGGGGATTGGAGTTCCTCCAGCAATTTGCAGGGGAGAGTATGGGACGTTCACCGGAATTCTTTTTTCCGTCTTACCAAGAGATATCGGAAGTCTTATCGGATTATCCAGAGGCGGCGACCAACATCGCGTATGCGTGGTACCAGATGGTGGATGTCGGCCCGCTGAGGGCTTGGCTCGCAGCGATCCGCCGGGCAGAGCGATTGCATCGGTACGTGGTTTAGACCGCCGATCCTAACAACCACCTCGGGTCGGTGAGTCTTGTCCGTCTGCGGCCTTGGCTGCCACGAGGTTCGGTCGTGCCCGGGTGCTGACGTCAGCCGCCGGGACGTGGGCCGTTGCTCAGTTGCCGCCGGCACGGTGTTGCCAAGGGACGGGACCCCCATGGGAAGGCAAGCCGGCGTCCGGCGTCCTGATCGCAATGGACGGTTCGCAGACCGTCTAAGACGAGGGCTGGCCACCCTGAACTGGGCACTGCCGCTGAGAACGCTGCTAACAGTGCAAGGCAGCCCCATGGCGGCAAAACGACCCAAAGGGCAGGGAGAAGCCGTCCTCGTCGCCGCATGACGGCGCGCGGATGGCTACACCCGGTGAGTTGGAATGAGCGACGGCCGGCGAGGCCATCGGAGCACGGCCCGTGAGGAGGGACTGGACGTAAGCAGTTCCCGGGACCAGCCCCAGAACCGCTCGTAGCTGAGCCGCAACAAAGCGGAACTGGTCCGTGATCCCGCGGTCACCGAATCGACAAGCGAGATGACTAGCGGGAGCCCGGCCAGTAATAAGGGGGCGGGGAACCATGCCCCTAGCCACACCGTCACGGACATGCCCGGCGCCCGTGGCCTGCAGGCCAGGATTGGATAGTAGACTCCCAATGCCCGCGATCTTTTCCGAAATCACAGGCACCAGCCGGAAGGCATCCTCGGGCTGACCTAATCGCCTTTCCGTGCTTGGCTTGTTCGGGCTACCGCGAGCATGAGGCACAGGGTCGGGCCGAGTTGCGGATCGTAATCCGGTATTCCCAGAGAGGTTGCGGAGGCGTAGACAGCGATCGGATGCCCTGGTCCCTCGCTCTGACCGCTGGAAAGCGGGCCGTTCTGGAGGGCCAGGAGGCTCGCCTCTTCGATGCCTACCGGTGATAACCTAGCAAAACCGGGTTGGCCTGCTTTCGCGACGGGGCGTTCACCCTGGCATGCCTGGGAGCGTGCCGACAGAAAAGGCACCCGCCCCATCCACTGGGGCAGTAGCGGATGGGGCGGGTGAAGCCGGGCCGACAGACAGGGCAGGTACCGTCGTCCCGGATGCCTAAGAGGCAATGTAATTCATCCTGGCAGCGTGTCAAAATTCGTTGGCTCGGTATAGCGAGAGGTAGCGGAGAGCTCCATCGACACAAAACCGAAGCCGCGAGAACGGGCACGCGAGACCTGCTGAGCAAGGCTGGCGAAGTGGTGGGAGCGGCGATCGGAGTTGCTGCCTCCGTCATTCGGGAGTGGTGAACGCTCCCTCCTTCAGACAACGCAGAAAAGCGTGTTGTTTCGGCTCGTTCCACTGACGGCAGGGCCTACCAAGACTGCCTACCGTTGACCCTGCCGATGTCGCTTGTGCCCAGATCGAGCGACTTGGGCGGTCAGATTCGCAACGCAGAGGGTCGTTCCGCGAGCTTGTCCACCTTAGCCGGGTGGAGGACCAACGCGTCTGGTCGTATCAACATGACCGATGGTTAACCATCGGTCATGTTCGAAGGAATCGGCTGACGTGGAAGGTGCGCTGACCGAAAAGCCCCAGAAGACAGGTCCGTCAAACTGATTTTCGGCGACAAGGGAGGGCCCCGAACAGAAGAAGGTTCACGGTCCGGTGGTCGTGGAGCAAGCATATTCGCCCGTCGAGCCATTCCGAATCGCCCTGGCTGAGGTTGGTTGCCAGTTGGGGACCGCGATACGCAGCCCGCGGCGAGTGCCCGCGGGTCCTTGCCCGTCGATACGCGAACTCGGCAGTTGTCGTCTTCCGGCTCGGCGAAGCGGCATTCTCCGGACCACGGTCTCCGCCTCTCGTCGCCCTGGCACCCCCGGGCCCACATCCTCAGCCGCTTGGCACCTCTCGTTGAATCGGCTCGTAGGGCCCCTTAGGATAAGCCGCACTTCCGGCAAGCTAACAGTGATCCCCGGGGCGCCACCGCGTTGACACCGAGCTGTGTCGGGCCCTGCCAACGAACACCTTGGTCGACGTGACCGTTGCCGCGAAGGCCACGATGAACACGATCAAGGCGACGAGGCCTTCGCCGAGTCGCAGCCCCCGGAGACCTTCCCTGCCCGGTTTCGCTTCCCCGGCCGAAGGCAGCCGGACGCGGCATCGGTTGACCAGAGCCGTGGCCGGCAACCGCTAACCCCGCTTCTAAATGTCGCAGGGGGGACACGACAGACTGTCTCGACCGCTTCCTGGCCTCCTTCACAGAATCGCAATGACTTCCGCTCGCTCCCCAAAACCCTCCGACTCCCTCAAGGACCTCAAAAAGGAGTTGGCAAGGCTTTGGGCGATCGAAGGCACGGTGGAGTCGATCGATGCTCGTCAGCAGATGGGGCGGCTGGTGCTTCAGGCAGAGCAGAACCTGCCGCAGGTGGCCGC
>CAYNVI010000395.1:0-5112 GCA_964400585.1 uncultured Pirellulaceae bacterium
ATCGCTGGCCAGCGAGAACGCGAGCCGGATCGCAGCGATGCAATCGGCGGAAAAGAATATCGAAGAACGCCTGGA
This sequence comes from uncultured Pirellulaceae bacterium, assembly GCA_964400585.1. Lineage (GTDB taxonomy): Bacteria > Planctomycetota > Planctomycetia > Pirellulales > Pirellulaceae > CAYNVI01. The sequence continues at coordinate 76 of CAYNVI010000395.1, forward strand.
AACGTTCCAGGGGGCGTTCCACCGGCTCCGGCAGTCGGCGATCACCGAAGAGCTGCTGGAAGTGGTCAGCGGCTTCGAAGCCCTCCGTGCCGGCCAGTGAGCGGCCGGCCGGTCCCGTCACGCCGCGCCCCCTCGCCGTTCGCATCGCCTGGCACCTCGCTTCGTCTGCGGACGTCGCTTCGTCTGCGGACGGGGCGGCGCAGCGAACGGCCCGTAGAACGAGCCGACGAAGGCGTCACTGCTCGGCGGATGGCTGCGCGGCGTTCCCTTCGTCGGGGACGCTGGGAAGCGTGCCGTGCTGGGGAAGCTGCCGGCGCATGTAGGAATGGCATTCCACGCAACGCATCGTCAGCGAGACATATCCGAGCGTGGCGCGGTGCACATCTTCCGCCTCCGCGGCGGCCACGATGCGGTCGACGGCCCGCCGGAACTCGCGGCTTTGCAAAGCGTACTCCTCGGTCTGGATCACGTTCCAGCCGCTCTCCATGCTCAACAGTTTCAGCGCCCGGGCATTTTTGGCGATCTGTTGGTAATCCTCCAGCGCCAGGCCTTCCAGGATGTGCTTCGACTTTTCTAACTTCATTTGCATCAGCGGCGTGAATTGCTCGCTGACGCCGGGCGGGGCGGGTTCGGCAGCCTCCAGAGTCCTGGCCCCCGTGGTTGCCAAGCCAACGCAAACGCCCAACACGAAACCGGCCAATAAACGCAAGCAGTACATCAGAAAGGATTCCTTGGGGAGAGGAAAAAAGCGTGCACCAAACCGCGGTGCGGGGAACGAACGGGAGCAGAAACCAGCGCTGCGAACGCCGCCTGCGGGAGGAAAGCGGCCCGGGACGGACAAGCGCCGTCCCGGCGACGGAGCTTGCTGCCATCAATCGGCAGCAGCCACCACGTTGCGACAGATCCAAACACTACAGGAGGCATGACGGACGACAAACCGGGAAACACTGCCGAGGAGAAAGCGACCCAGCGTGGAATGCTGGGTTTCTCCGACGACCAACAGGTCGCAGTCCTGTTGCTCGGCGAAATGGACCAGCCCTTCGCCAATGTGATCACTTTCGACCAAACGGGTGTGGACACGGGGGGCGACATCCTGCAAACGTTCCGCCGCGGTGCGGACCGCTTCGCTACGAGCGTTCTTGATCGCCTCGGTGTCGACCGGCGCTTGGCTGTAGGTCGCCGGCAGGTAGGAAACGATCGAAACCAGCTGGACATCGGTCTCCCCGCCCCAAGGGACCTGCCGGATCTCTTCTAAGGCAGCATCCGCGGCCGGGATGGGGGCATAACCGATTCCCAATCGCAACGGACGCTCGGTCTTGCCGATCCCGGTCGGGCGGACGATCAAGACGCTGCAGGGAGCGTGCGTCGCCACGTAATCGCTGGTGCTGCCCAACAGCAGGCGTCCGACCGCCGACTGCCCGCGGGCTCCCACCACGATCAACGTCGCGTCCCGGTCACGCGCTTCGTCGACAATCGTCTCGCCCAAGTAACCTTCGCGGACCACGTGTCGCAGTCGGACATTGGCGCCGGCGAAGATCGCTTCGACTTGTCGGAACGCCGCGGTCGCCGCCTCCCGTTCCTGCTGGAGACATTCATCGATCCATTCGCGGGTGAACGAACTGCGATGCGTCTGCGGGACTTCCAGGACGGTCAACACCGACAGTTCCATTTCCGCATCATGCGGTAAGTGGGCGAGGAACGCGGCGGCGTCCTGGGCAGACGACGAACCATCGGTTGCCAGCAAAACATGTTTCATCGGGTGGGACTCCAGGGATGGCGTACTCCGGCGGTGCCGCGGCGGGGAACTCCTGCGCCAGCGGCGTCCCTGCGGAGCGCGAACCGGCCTGCGGAGCGCGAACCGGCCTGCGGAGCGCGAACCGGTCACGGGCGGAGCTTTCTCGAGGTCAGCAATCCGATCGAGACGACCGACAGCACGGCTTTGCTGTGTTGTACCATTTCCGCTCCGCGTGTGGGAGCAAAACCGCCCCCCGGAACAGGCCAGCCGCCAGCCAACGTTCAAGACAATGCGGCAGGCCGTCGTGGCGCGGCCGTGCTCCCGACAAAGCGAAGCAGGGCGTCGGCCGGGGCGGGCTTGCTCAACAACCACTCGACCCCGCCCAGGCGGGCGGCCTGCCAGTCCTGGAGTCGCGGGAACCCGGCCAGCCAAGCGTGCTGCGGCGGGGCGAGCGAACCGCCGGCGAAGCGAGCCACCCGCCGCTGCCAGGTCGGTCGATCGGCTGGTCCGGCAGCCGAGTCATCCCAGAGGACATGGGTCAGCGAGCGGAGCGGGGCGGTCTGCCCGGGACGACTCCAACTGGCGGCCCACTGGCGGCCGGCCGCCACGTCCAACCAAGGCTCGGCTTGCGCCAGCGAAGCGGCGACCACGGTCAAGAACACGGGCGCCTCGCAGCCGCGGAAGCCCTCGGCCGGCAGGGGCGGCCGCTGCGGGGCGAGCCAGGCGAGCCCCGCTTGGTTCCATTGATGCCAATAAAAACGGCTGCAGTCGGGCCACGGATCGCCGGTCCGCATTTCGCCTTCACAGCCGCTGCTCAACAGGCAACCCCACTTCGCTTCCGGATAGCGGGCTCGCAAGGCAGCCCATTGCTCCGGAACCAGGGCGGTCCGGGCGGAGCGGCTGATGAGCAGATGCCCGACCTGCTGCGCCGGCCGCTGCAAGGCTTCGGCGAGCGAGCCGCGATAGGCGAGCTGCGGAACGGTGGCTTCGCAGGCGCGGTAGACTTCGCTGAACTCCGGGTGCTGCCGAGAGCCAATCCACACCAACGTTCCTGCCAAGCCGTCGTTCACCCCTCTTGCTCCAAAACGCGTGCTTCGGCTTCCTGAAAAGCCAGCCGCGCCAGGCCGGGCGACGAGGCCGCGCGAAGTTCCTCCAAAAACCGCTCGTCCGCCAGCATCCGCGTCAGCCGGGCCAGGATCTGAAGGTGCACCCGGTCGTCGTAACTGGCCAACAGGAAGAAGACGTCGGTCAGCTGTCCCGAATCGGAGAAGGGCAGCGGGGCGGGGCAGATTCCCAGGGCGATCACCGAATCGGAAAGGATCGAGCTTTGCGGGCGGCGCGGGTGCAACAGGGCCACGCCGCAGTCCAGCGCGGTCGGATGCAGCGCTTCACGGACCTGCACCGCTTCGGCCATCGTGGGGGCGTCCCACAACATCCCCGTCTGGGCGGCCAGGTCGGCCATCGCTCGGATCACCGAACCGCGGGTGCGGGCGTTCAGCGGGACCGCGATGCACTCGACCGGCAAGAGCTCGACCAGCCGGCCGATCTCCTGGTCGGGACGCCTGCTGCGGGACAACACCGCATCGACCTTGTCGAGTTGTTCCAGGTCACTGACCCCGATCCGCGTTTCCAGCCAGTGGTGGATCTCCGCTTCGGCGAACCGCCATTCGCCTTGCACCTTGCGACCCGGGAGCTTGTCCCGTTCGACCATCCGCAACACCTGGTCAGGGGTGAGATGGAGGTACGCAGCCAACTGTCCGACATCAAAATCTTCCACCCGCTCCCCTTTTTGGTGCAAATTCTTTTCTTTGCGTTCGGCCGTCGCATGCGTCCGTCCGAAACGGCGGCCGCCTTGCGCGGCCAACCGCCTGTGGGGACCAATCGTGGCACGTTCGCGGAAAGCTGTCTAGTGAAGCTCGCTTTGCCCGGTTTTTGCTAGCAAACAAAAGCGGACGGATCCGACTTGACCGGTCGGGGCAAACCCGCAGAATCTTGCTGACTTGGACTGTCGAGCATCGGCAGAGCAGCCCGCCGACCAAGTGCATCCTGGGCAAACCAAGTGCATCCTGGGCAAACCAAGTGCATCCTGGGCAAGACGCCCGGAACGTTGAAACCCGCAAACATTGCGAAACCCCGCAAACGTTTCCCCGACACGGCAAGGAGGCCGATCATGGTCGAATCCCCCCACGGTTCTGCAGCGCGCGGCGACGACTTTCCCGCTTCGCCCGTCGTCAGTTTAGGGACGCTGTTCCCTCAGGCGCGGTTCGTCGGCGACGACGACATCTTGGCCAGTGGCCTGCAACGCGACCCCGCCGCGATTCAAGCGGGCGAGGTACTGGTCATCGACTGCACCAGTGACAGCCCTGCGGCGGCGGCCGCCACGGCGCTCGCGCGGGGCGCGGCGGGAATCGTCTGTGAGCAGCTGCTGCCCTGTCCGCTGCCGCAGTGCCTGGTTCCCGATTGCCATCAGGCGGTCGCCCGCTTGGTCGACGCCTTGGCCGGTTCGCCGGGCCGGGACGTGTTCACCGTCGCGGTTGTCGGCAGCGCCGGCAAAACGACCACGGCGATCCTGGCGACGCAGGTCTTACGAGCCGCCGGCCTCCGCACCGCCTTCTCGACCAACCTGGGCGAATCGGACGGGATCGTCGAGAGCACCCCCGAAACGTGGATCGACGACATCTGCGGGTTGACCGAATGGATGAGCGACGCCCGCGACGCTGGCTGTGGGGTCGCGGTGCTGGAGTTATCCGAGGCGATGCTTCGCAGCCACGCCCTCGACGCGACCACCATCGACCTCCTGATCGTCACCGGGAACGTCCGACGCGACGCAGAATTCGGCCCTCATGGGCTCGATCTGGCGCTCGAACGCCTCGCTCCCAGCGGGATCGCGCTCGTCTCGGCCGACAGTCCCCAAGCGGTCCGCCGGGTCGAGGAAGCGGGGGCTCGCCGGGTCACCTACGGGATGCGCCGCGAGGCCGACATCTCGGCAAAGATCTTCGAGCAGGTTCCTGGCCAGACGACCCTGTTGGTGACCGCCCAGGACGCCACCGCGGCGATGGAAACGGGACTCACCGGTCCGGCGATGGCAGCCAATCAACTCGCCGCCGTCGCGGTCGGTTTACTCACCGAGATGCCGCTGGCCCAGGCGGTCGAAGAAGTCTCGCGGGTCGGCCAGATTCCGGGGCGTCATCAACGGTTCACCGAATTCGGCGCGGCGACGGTGCTCTTCGATACCGCCGGCAACAGCCATCGGCTCAGCGAAGCGTTGCGGGGCCTGCGGCGGGAGCGTGCCGGCGGGCGGC
>CAYNVI010000396.1:0-5110 GCA_964400585.1 uncultured Pirellulaceae bacterium
GCTAAAGAGCAACAGGACCTCGTTGAGCCCGCGCGTCACGGGATTGGCATCGCTGAGCGCATCCTCTGCGCCGGGAGCCTGCTCGTCGACAAACACGAACAGGTCGGTGACCTGCATCGGCAGATTGGGATAGGGGTTGTACCGTTGCCAGACCAGGTCGGGGTTGAAGCCTCCCTGCATGCTCGGGGTGCCGGGCACCTCCAGTTCCAACGCTTCCCACAATTTGCGGATCTCGCCCTTGGGGACTTGGCCGCCCCCGCCGCCCATCATCGCCATCATCCCGCCGGCTTGCTGCTTCGGTTCGCCGGTCGCGGGAATGTAGCCGCTGGCCGCGGGGAAGGGATCTTCGAAGATCGCGGTCGGCACGCCTGCCTGGACAGCCACCACCAAGCGATCGAACTGATCGGGGGAGAGCGAGGAGGGTTGCACGGCGATCAAGGCGTCGTATTGGCCGGGCGAAATCGGGCTATTCAGGTCGACCGATTCGATGTCGTATTGCTTGTCGAGTTCGTCGACCAGCGGATGCCGCGGGACCTGCTGCATGCTCATCCCGCTGCTTACCGAGCCGCCCATCAACCGCGCATCGGTGGCGACGATGCCCAGTCGTTTGCGTTGTCCGCGGGCCACGGTGTTGATCGAACGAACCAATTCATATTCGACCGGGATCCCATACTCGAACACGGGGATCGTGACCTTCTCCAGGCCACTCCGGAGGGCCGCGCCGAGGATCAGCCGCTTCTGCTGCATGGCCCCCTTCTCGCGAACCACCCGCTGCACCGGCACGATCCCAAACCGATCTTCCGCCAGCTGGGCCTCGTCGCTGAACAGTTCGATGTCGTTGTGCAGATTGACTTCGATCGTCCGTCCCGCCTTGGACGCTGCGCTTTGGAATTCCTTCAGCAAGTTCACCAACTCGTAACGGGTTCGCGCGTACTGCTCGGGAACCTCTTCGCTGATGAACGCGTCCACGATGATCGGTCGTTCCGCGTCCAGGTTGCGGATCATCTCCTTGGTCGCCGGCGAGAGCGAACTGACCTGGCCTTCGGTCGAATCGATCCGCACCACATCCCAGTTGCGGAACAGCACCACCGCGCCGCCGGTGACGATGATCAGGGCGAGCACGCGGGCCAGGTAATGCCACGCCATCGTGCTGCCGTCTTTCCCGCCGGTCCAGTGACGGCGGCCGATCAAGACCATACAGACATAGAGGGCGACGGCGGCGACCAACACGAAATAGGATACCGACGAGAGACTGATCACCCCACGTCCGAAGTCATCAAAGGGCCGCGAAATCCCGGCGGCCGTCAGGACCGATTCGAGCCAACCGGTTGGCAACAACGCACCGGAGAGCGAAGCGAAAGCGAGGGGTGCATTGAACAACGCCCCCAAGATGAATCCGACCGTCAGGTTGCCGGTAAGGAACGAGGCGATCATCCCGATCGCCAACATCGCCAGACCGACGAACCAGTAGCCTAGATAGGTGGTGAAGATCAGCCCCGTGTCGACATCCCCTTTGGTCAGGATCGCCAACGTGATGAACGTGGCGATCTGCGAAAAGAGCAGCGAGGCGGTGAAGATCGAAGCTGCCGCCATGTATTTTCCGGTCACGATATCGAAATCGTCGGCGGGCAGCGTCAGCAGCAATTCATCGGTCCCCTGCCGACGTTCTTCCGCCCAGATGCTCATCGTGATCGCCGGGATGAAGGCCAGCATGATCAAGGGAAACCACTCGTTGAGCTGATCGAGGGTCGCCAGGTTCTGATTGAAGAAATCGTAGGGCCAGAAGGCAGCCAACGACGTCAAGAAGACGAAGATGCAGAGGAACACATAGCCGGTCGGATTGCTGAAGTAGCCGATAAAGTTGCGGCGCATGACCGCGTAGGCAGCGCGCTTCGTCCCGGCCAGGGCTCCCACCAACAGCATCAGCACCAGCAGGAACAAAGCGTCGATCAATAACAGCTTGGCCAGCACCAACAGCACAGATGTTAATGTCATGGTCGAAATTCAAGGGGGTAAGTAGAGGGGTAGGGATCGTTCCAGCGGATCGGCATCTCGGGGTCAGCCGGGTCGGGGTCAGCCGGCTCGGGGTCAGCCGGGTCGGGGTCAGCCGGCTCGGGGTCAGCCGGTCACCGACGCCTCCCCGCGGGTCAGGTTGTAAAAGGCGTCGTCGAGGTCCGATCCTTGCTGATCGAGTTCGCCGACCGTTCCGTTGTAGACGACCCGGCCTTCGTTGATCACCACGACGCGATCGGCCATCGCTTCGACTTCCTGCAAAATGTGCGTGCTCAACAGGATCGTCTTGGTTTCGCTCAACCGCCGCATCGTCTCTCGCACCCCACGGATCTGGTTGGGATCGAGGCCGGCGGTCGGTTCGTCCAGGATCAGCACATCGGGCTCGTGCAGCAGCGCTTGAGCCATCCCGACCCGCTGCTTGAACCCCTTGGAGAGCTTGCTGGTCGGTTTATAGATCACGGTCGAAAGGTCGCAGATCTCGACGACCGCCTCGATCCGCTCTTTCTTATAGGCCTGGGTCAGGCCGCGGGCGTCGGCGAAAAAGCTGAGCATCCCCCAGGGGGTCATCTCCGGATAGAGCGGCCCATTTTCGGGGAGGTAGCCGAGCCGCTTGCTGCCGGCGATCCGATCTTTCAGCATGTCGTGACCGGCGATCCGCGCCGCCCCTTCGGAGGGGGCGATGTAGCCGGTCAGCATTTTCATCGTGGTACTTTTGCCCGCCCCGTTGGGTCCCAGGAAGGCAACCAGTTCCCCTTCATTGACCTGAAAACTGACATCTCGAGTGGCCGCAAACGGGCCGTAGAATTTGCTCAAGCCGACCGCCTCGATCATCGGTCGTCGCTCATTCGTTGCTTCGCTCATCAGTCCTACGCCTTTCGAGTCTGCATCGCTCCCGGACCGCCTTGGTCGGGGCTCCCCCACCGACGTGATGGGGCCACAATATATCGCTCCAGCCCGTTCTCTCAACAGCACCGGCGCCTTGTCGGGCCCCTCGCGGCGGCCTCGGAAGAGGCTTGCCCGGCGGGGCGGACCGCCGCCAAAGCCCGAGATTTCTGGATTAGGACCTTCGTACGGGAGGGATCCCGACCCGGTTCGCTTTTTTTTCCCAGCTAGCGGTCGAGCGCGGCGACCGCCGCTTCGATCGAACGGGTTTGCCAGCCCGCCGCCTCCGCCCCCGCCAGATCATTCAGGGGATCATCGCCGATCATCAGCAGCCGGGGCGGCTCGACACCTAAGCCGGCGGCCACGCGTTCGAAAAAACGGGGATCGGGTTTGGAGAAGCCGACCTCCGAGCTGAGAAAACGGGTCGCGATCTGGTCGAGCGGGGGATGCTCGTCGAGCAGCGTCCGCACGCGGGCATCGAAATTGGTCGCCACCGCCAACGGCTGCTTCGCCGCCTGGAACGCCTCGATCAGAGGCCGCACGCCCGGCACCCATTCCCAGTGGGCCGCCTGACGGAAATGCTCCCACAAGGTCGCGAAGGCCGCCGCCTGTTGCCCCGCCTCCAGTTCCGGCAAGGCGTCCTGCACGATCCGTTGCCAGCGTTCCCGTTCGCGGGCTTCGTCGGTCGCCGGCCGCCGCAAGGGCACCGCCCCCCCAGGCGTCTTCGCCGGCGGCGTCTTCGCCGGGAGCGTCTTCCCCGGGGGCTCGGGCGCTGGCCCGAAATGGCGTTGCATCGCCTCGCGGATCCGCTGCTGCATGATCTGCGGGGCGATCGGATATCCGAACTGCGAAGCGATGGTCCGGTAAGCCTCCGCCGGCGAGGGATGCGGCCGCAGCAGCGTCCCGGTGACATCGAAGACCACCCAATCGACTTCCGGAAAAGCCTCTTTCAGCGACGCGAATTGCCCGCCGTTACCGCTCACAACGGCAACAGATCATTGGCGAAGACAAACACCATCAATCCCAGCAGCGCCAACACCCCGGCCATCGTCAGCTGCATCTGCAGCTTCTCATCGACCGGTCGTCCGAGCACCGCTTCGGCGACGAGGAACATCATGTGCCCGCCGTCGAGCGCCGGGATCGGCAGGAAATTGAGGATCGCCAGGTTCATGCTCAGCATCGTCAAAAACAGCAGCAAGGCCGAAGCCCCGCGTTCCGCTTCGCCGGCGGCGATCTGCACGATCTTGACCGGACCGCCCACCTGCTTGCGGTTGACGCGTCCGGTCCCCAACAGCTTCAAGAACTGGAACACTTCGCCCATCCGCCATTTCGCTTCCCGCAAGCCCAAGTCCATCGCCGCCGCGAACGAATTCGAGTCATGGAGGAACTGGACCGGTTCGAAGACGATCCCGCGGCTCGGCCAGAAGGCGTCCGATTCGCGCAGCGTCACGGTCCGTTCGATCACCTTTCCATCGCGGACCTGTTCAGCGCCCCCCGTTTCGTCGCGGGACCGTTCAAAGACCGCTTGGAAAGAGGTTTCGGTCGGGAGCAATTGCAGCAGGTCGATGAGGCTGGTCAACGGCGCCCCCGCGCTGGCGTCCCATCCTTGGGTGATCGCTTCGAGGTGCGTCGGCGCGATGATCTCTTCGTAATCCTGCCGGACCTCGTCGCTCGGCCACTGGATCGTCAAATTTCGCAGGCGGTCTCCCGGGGCGAGCCCGCTGATGTCGGTGGTCGCCAGGCGGACGGAGGGACGATAGGCCAAGCCGAGCGTATCGAGCGAAACCTGTCCCGTCTGGCTGGAGAAGGGGCCGAGGACGGCCTCGAAGGGACGGGGTTCGACCGTCAATTCCAGCTCTTCGGCGTCAGGGCCCTCGCCACGACGCACCCGCAGCATCACGGGCCCTTCACTGGCGAGCACCTGCAGCGGCAGGCGAAACGCTTCCAAGGTCGTTTCGCCATTGACGCCGAGGATTTGATCGCCCACCTCGACCCCCGCCTGTTCCGCCGGTCCCTCCTCCACCAAGGACGAGACCGGGCCGAGGCCCAAGGCAAACCCGAGGGACTTCAGCGGCTGGGGATCGATCGTGATCTCCCGTTGTTCGCCTTCGGGACGCTGCAACGTCAGCCGGACCGGCGCGTCGGCGCGCTCGATCATCCGCCGCATGACCTGTTGACTTAGCGGCGCGTCGATCCCTTCGCGCTCGGTCAGCGG
>CAYNVI010000397.1:0-5104 GCA_964400585.1 uncultured Pirellulaceae bacterium
GAAAGTGGCCTTGGTAACGGGCGCCGGGTCGGGGATCGGCCGCGCCGTCTCGCTGGCGCTGCTCGCCGATGGCTACCACGTGGTGCTGGCGGGCAGACACCAGGAGACGCTGGACGCGACCGTCGCCGCGGCGGGGAAGGCAGGACAGCACGCCCAGGCCGTCGTCACCGACGTCAGCCGACCCGAGTCCGTCGCGGCGTTGTTCGAGCACCTCCACGCGACCTACCACCGGCTTGACCTGTTATTCAACAATGCCGGCACCGGCGCGCCGGCGATCGCGTTGGAGGAGCTAACGCCTCAGCAGTGGCAGCACGTCGTCGATGTCAATCTCAGCGGGGCGTTCTACTGCATCCAGCAGGCATTTCGCCTGATGAAACACCAACGGCCCCGGGGAGGCCGAATCATCAACAACGGCTCGGTCTCCGCCCACCAACCTCGCCCCCACTCGGCTCCCTACACCGCCACCAAGCACGCGCTCACCGGCCTGACCAAGGCCACCGCCCTCGATGGCCGGCCCTACCAGATCGCCTGTGGCCAGATCGACATCGGCAACGCCGAAACCGCGATGGCGACCAAGCTGAAGGAGGGGGCCTTGCAGGCCGACGGTTCGACGCAACGCGAACCAACGATCGACGTCCAGCACGTCGCCCGCGCGGTCCTCCTCATGGCGAATCTGCCCCTCGATGCCAACGTGCTGCAGATGACGGTGATGGCCAGCGGGATGCCGCTGGTCGGCCGCGGCTGAGTCCCGGCAGGGCGACCTCAGGCCAAAATTTCCCGCACGACGCGCGGTCCGTCGGCCGGCCCGATCAACCGCTGCTCGAGCCCCTGATAAGCAAACCGAAACCGCTCGGCATCGATCCCCAACTGATGCAGCAAAGTCGCCTGCAGGTCGCGGATGCTCATCGGATCTTCGTCGATGTAGTAGCCGATCTCGTCGGTCGCCCCGTAAGTCCCCGGCTTGATTCCGCCTCCTGCCATCCACATCGTGAAGGCGGAAGGATGGTGATCCCGCCCGATAAACCCTTTCTTGAGCTCACTGCGGACGTTGTTCTGCATCATCGGGGTCCGTCCGAACTCGCCTCCCCAGACGACCAGGGTTTCTTCGAGCATCCCGCGCTGCTTCAGGTCGGTCAGCAAGCCGGCGATCGCGCGATCGATCTGTTGGCACTTGATCGGTAAGGTCTCGTCGATCGATTCGCCCGGGGACGATCCGTGATGATCCCAACCCCAATCGTAAAGCTGGACGAAACGGACGCCACTTTCGACCAGCCGGCGGGCCAGCAGGCAATTATTTGCGAAGGTCGGATCGGTTCCCTTGTACAACTTGCGGGGATCGCCCGCCGACTCGGCTGCGGAGACATGTCCCGGCTCGGCCCCATACAGCGCCAACGTCGCTTTCGATTCGCGACGGATGTCCATCACCTCGGGCACTGCCATCTGCATCCGATAGGCGAGTTCGTACTGCGAAATCCGCGTCAAGGTCTCGGGATCCCCGATCTGTTGATGCTGGTACTCGTTCAGATCCCGCAGCGCGTCGAGGGTTTTCCGCCGTCGCTGCCGATCGACCCCAGCCGGGTTGGAAAGGTACAGGATCGGATCGCCCCCGTCAGTCCGGCACTGCACCCCTTGGTAGACCGTCGGCAAGAACCCCGAACCCCACAGCGACTTGCCGGCACTCGGCACTTTCCCCCCCGACGCCAACACGACGAAACCGGGTAGGTTCTCGTTCTCGCTGCCTAAACCATAGGTGACCCACGACCCGATCGAGGGGGAACCCAACAGCGAATTGCCGGTGTGCATCAGCAACTGGGCAGGAGCATGGTTGAACTGGTCGGTATGGAGCGAACGGATCACGCAGACGTCGTCGATCACCGACGCGAGGCCCGGCAGCAGTTCGCTGATCCATTGCCCGCTCTCGCCTTGCCGCTGGTAGCGGAACTGTGGCCCCAGCATCTTCGGAATCCCTTTGATGAAAGCAAAGCGTTTGCCTTCGAGGTATTCCTGGGGGCATTCCTTCCCGTGGAATTTGGTCAGTTCCGGCTTGTGTTCGAACAAGTCGATCTGGGAGGGCGAGCCGGCCATATGGAGGTAGATCACCGACTTGGCTTTGGCGGGGATCTTGTAATCGGCGTCGGCCGCATGCCCTTGTTTGGCGAGCAGCGACTGCAGGGCGATCGCGCCGAAGCCGAGCCCGGCCTGGCCAAAAAAATGGCGTCGCGTCACCGCTTGGGGAGCCCGCAGCGGCAGGGGCAGTTCGGCCTGCTGGGGAGAGGACAATGGCGTCTTCATGGTTTCATCACCGTTTCGTCAAGATTTAGCAACAGGTTGGCAGTCGCCACCAGGGCAGCCTCTTCCCGCGGCGCACGCGTCGCTTCCAGGAACGCGGCGGCGGCTTCCGGATCGGCAGCAAAGTCCTTCTCTATCGCCTGGTAGTATGCGACCAGCCGGCGTCGTTCCTCGCGCTCGGGCGGTCGCGTCAACACCAAACGGAACCCCCGCGTCAGACGCCGTTCGAGCGTTTCCCCTGCCCTCGCCATCCGTCGAGCCAGCCCCCCTGCCGCCTCCAGGAAAGCGTCGTCGTTCAACGTCACCAAGGCTTGCAGGGGCGTATTGGTTCGCACACGACGAATCTGACAAACCTCGCCGCTGCCGGCATCGAAGGTCGTCATCGCCGGATAGGGGCTGGTCCGTTTCCAGTAGGTGTAGAGACCGCGTCGATAACGATCGCCACCGCGGGCATCTTCCCAGCGCTGCGTGTTGTAGGTCGATTTCCACACTCCGGGCGGCTGCGGCGGCATCACCGAAGGGCCTCCCAGACGATGCGTGGCCAGACCGGAAGCCACCAAAGCTTGATCGCGAACCATTTCGGCGGCCAGCCGGAACCGCGGTCCCCGGCTGAACAAGCGGTTGTGCGGATCGCGTCGCAGCTTGGCGTCGGTCATCACCGCCGCCTGTCGATACGTCGACGACAACACGATGGTCCGTAACAAGTGCTTCAGCGACCAATCCTGTTGGCGGAAATCGACCGCCAACCAATCGAGCAGCGCGGGATGCGTCGGCGCTGTCCCCTGCGAACCGAAGTCCTCCTCGGTCTCGACGATCCCGACCCCGAACATCCGGGCCCACACGCGATTGACCATGACCCGCGCGGTCAACGGGTTCTCCGCTTGCAAGATCCATTCGGCCAGCCCCCGCCGATCGCGAGGGGCCGCCGTCGGAAACGCCCCGAATCGTGCCGGCACGTCGGGCTCGACCGTCGCTCCGGGCTCGAGAAAGTTTCCGCGGACGTGCACCCGCGTGACCCGCCGTTTCGCTTCTGGCAGTTGACGGAGGATCGGCGTCTGCGGGATCGTTTTCCGCAAGTCCGCCAGCTTTTTCTGCTGATCCGCGATGGCTTGTTCCCAGGCCGCCCGAGCGGCAGCGGCCTCGTCGCCCTTCGCCTCGTCGCCCTTCGCCTCAGCCTGCTCCGTCCCCGGCCGCTGCCGCTGCAATTCCGCCAGTTCGGCCTCCAGCGTGGCCAATTTGGCTGCTTGCCTGGTCGTCGGGGTCGGCATCAGCGGCGCGTCGTCGCTCCGATCGGCATCGGCCGTTTGATTGAAGAAGGCATAGACCGAGTAATACGCTTCCTGGCTGATCGGATCGAACTTGTGGGAGTGGCATTTGGCACACCCCATCGTCAATCCCATCCAAACCTGCACCGTCGTATCGACGCGGTCCTTGACCGCCGCGATCCGGAATTCTTCGTTGTCCGTCCCCCCTTCGTCATTGGTCATCGTGTTGCGGTGAAACGCGGTCGCCAGCCGTTGTTGGCTTGTCGCCGACTCGCGCAGATCTCCCGCCAGCTGGTCCCGGGTGAACTGATCGTAGGGAAGGTCGCGATTGAACGCCTCGATCACCCAATCACGGTACCGCCAGATTTCGCGATGCCGATCTTTCTCGTACCCCTTGGTATCGGCATAGCGTGCCAGGTCGAGCCACATCCGTGCCCAATGTTCGCCGAACGCTGGGGAGGCCAGCAAGCGATCGACGACCTGCTCCAGTGCGTCGGGGCGGCCATCGGCGACGAAGGCGTCAGCCGCGGCCGGGGTCGGCGGCAGCCCGGTCAAATCGAGCGCCAGCCGGCGGATCAAGCGGTCACGGTCAGCTGCCGGAGCCGGAGGCAGCGCGGCTTCCTCCAGGCGAGCCAGCACGAAGGCATCGATCGGCTGACGGACCCAATCCTGCCGCGTCACCGACGGGGGGGGGACTTTCTTTGGCGGGACGAAGCTCCAGTGCAGGTCGTACCTCGCGCCGCCGGTGATCCAATCGCGAAGTACCTGACGTTCCTCCGCCGTCAACCGAGTCCCGCTTTCCGGAGGCGGCATCCGGATCGCCGGATCGTCACTCTCGATCCGCACCATCACTTCGCTGGCTGTTGCATCGCCCGGCACAACCGCGGGGTAGCCGCCAGCATCGGCGGTTGCCCCGCCGCGCGTATCGAGCCGCAGCCCCGCCTCTCGGGCCGCCTCGTCCGGACCATGACAAGCAAAACAGTGCTGGGACAACAGCGGCCGGACATCGTGACGAAAGTCGATCTCCGCCGCGGGATCGTCCGCCCGCCCCACGGCGGGCCCGGTCAACATCCCTGCGATGCCTGCCACCACGCACGCGATACGCCACCAAGAACAACAAAGCATGGTCCACACCACCGAGGCGGTATTCATCGAGGAGGTCAACAAGGACCGACAGCAAACGCCGCTGTCGGCTCCCATCAAAATCGCTTTACCCACAGATCGCCCTGAGCCAAATCGCCGACGCAGCCTTTCTGGACCAGCGCCCTGAGCGGACTGGAAGGCATCTTTCGCGGGCCCGGGTGTTTGGGAAAACCGCAACATCGAGCATCAGCAGGCAGCCCGACAAGCGAACCGTTCTCAGTTTAGCAGAAGACGCAACGGTCTCATCCCCACAGCAATCCTCACCCCCCCCAAACGGGGTCACTGCCTTCACGTCCCAACTCCCAAACGGGGTCACTGCCTTCACGAGCTGGCAAAATGCGGGAAACAGCAAACCTGGGGGGGCTCGAGGCGAAATGGGACCGCTGGGCGTTGCCAGGTGGTGGGGT
>CAYNVI010000398.1:0-5053 GCA_964400585.1 uncultured Pirellulaceae bacterium
CCACCGAGACCGCCTCGATCACGGCGATCACATTGAACGTCACGCTGCTGCCGGCTCCCGCGGCCAGGCTGGCGATGTCGGCGGTCAAGGTATTGCCCGCCACCGACGTCGAAACCGAACCCGGTACGTTCTCCACCCGGTTGAACGTCAAGCCGGCGGGCAGAGGATCGTTGAGCGAAACGTTGGTCGCCGTCAGCGGACCATTGTTGGTGATCGTGATTTCAAAGTTCGCTTCGCCACCAGCCACCGGGTCGGTCGTGACCAGTGTTTTCGTGACGGCCAGGTCGATTTCGGGAACGAACCCGAAGTCCAGCGTGAGGTTGGTACTGGGATCGGCATCGCCGTCGTCGGTCGGCTCGCCTTGGGAGATCAGCGTGATCGCTTGGCTAACCACACCTTCACCGGTCAGCGGCGTTCCGTTGTCATCTTCGTCCACGTTGTTGTCGGGATCGGGGGCCGTCGTCTGCAGGCTCGATCCGTATCCGGCCAGCGGTTGCCCGACACCGAATTCGCTGGTCGGAATCTGCACGAGGTAGTCGCCGGGCGTGAGCCCCTCGAACAAGTAGTTGCCGCCGACGCCGCTGGTGGTCGTATCGACCAGCGTATCGGTCCCGGGATCGTAGCTGCCGTTGGCGTTGGTGTCGGTGTAGAGATTGACGTCGATCCCCGCCAGCCCCGGTTCCCCCGGATCTTGGATCCCGTCGTCGTCGTCATCCTGGAAAAGGGTATCGCCGAGCGACAGCGGTTCCAGATTGGCCAGATTTTGCGTGACTTCGACCGGCGCCAGCGAGGAGATCACGCTGACCCGGGCATCCAGTCCGGCGACGCCCTCGAGGAACCCTTCAATCGCTCCCACGTTGCTGAAATCGGCGGGGCCGGTGGCTCCTCCTAACGTGGTGAAGCTACTAAAGGGGACGAAGAACTCTTCGATCGTGGCCGCCGCCGGGATGGCCACGGTGGTTTCCGAAGCGTTGTTGGCATCGGTATAGATTCGCACGGTCAGCGTCCCGCCGGCCAGATCCCCGAAGGTTCCCAACAGGATGCCCGCTCCTTGATTGGTCCCTTCCAGGTCGACCCCGCCGAGTCCTGTCGTATCCAGGCTCGCGGCTCCGTCGCTGCCGTCATACTGGACCAGGGCGGTCGCGACGACACCCAGTTGGGAGGAGAATTTCAGCTCGCCGTCGACTTCCAGTTCGGCCGCATCGGAGCCCGCGTTGTTCGCCAGCAGCAGGTCGCGTTCGCCGCCGATGATCGTCGCTGCCACCCCGCCGCCGGCCGAATCGAAGGCATCGGGATCGGACGCGTCCGCCACGCTCAGTAACTGGAAGGCTTCGGAGAAGTTATCGACCCCGACCACTTCCTGCCCATCGTCATCGGAGACCGTGACCGCCACGGGGCCGGCCGGCGGGACCAAGCCGGCAACGGCATCTTGGCTCAGCAGGTATTGGCCAGCCGCCAGCCCTTCAAAGCGGAACGTTCCCGTGCCGCTGGTGGTGGTGGTTCCGATCAGGGTGTCGCCCCCATCGATCGCCCCATCGGTGTTGTTATCCAGGTACAGATCCACATCGACACCGTTGATCGTCGGATCGTTCACGGTGGCGCCCGAAGCGTCGACGATCGCATTCAGCGATCCATCATCGGCCAGGTCGGTAAACACCGATCCGGTGATCACTCCCAGCGGGTTGACCGCAAAGAGTTCGCGACTGGTCAGCCGTTCCAGCAGCAACCGGCGGCGGGCCGGCCGACGCGTGCGGCGTTTTTTCTTCCAAAGATCTCGAAGTGCCATGAGGATCGAATCCTTTCGATGCAATCAACGCTTGCTGGAATCAGGAAAACTGTTTCGGGAGGGAGGCCGGATCAAGCGTGCTTACCATTGGTATTCGCCACCAAAACTAATCCCCTGGACCCAGTAATCGGTTTCGTTGAAGGCAAACTCGGGGAAGCGGGCGGTGGTGCTGTCGCCGTTGGACGAAGGAACCTGCGTTTCATCGACGATCCGGGAGATCTGGTCACCCGGACGTACCACGTTCGACCAGTAGATGAAGCTGTAGCCGATCGTGGCCTTCAGCTGGGGCGTTAGTTGATAACCCAGTTTGGCGTTCAGCTCGGGCACCACGGCGAAGCGATCGCGTTCGTAGATTCCAATGTTACTGGGCAATGCCAGCAGCCCACCGGAGACCTCGTCGTCACCGTTGAAGGAGGTCGAGCCATCGATGCGGACCGTTTGCCGGCTGATGCCCAATGCCAGCCGGGTCTGCAAGTCGAGGTCCCAGCATCCGCGTTGCCGTGAGTAAACCGTACCGATGTCGATGCCATTGAATTGGGCTCGCGTCTCAAACTGATCGCGGACGCGAAACGTGGTGGGATCTTGAGGGGTGCGGATGCTATTCGTCGTCCCGTCGATCAGGATGCTTTCGTCGAGCTCCAACCAGCGCCAGCCGATCAAGCCCGAGAACTGGCTGCGGTATTGCTGCGGAAGCCGCGCGAAGATCGTGTCGCCGCAGCCCTTGTGAGTCAGCAGTTTGCGGCGGAAGTGAACACCGGTCCCTTCCAGTTGCGATTCGACCCCGATCTGGATGTTGCCGGTGTCGACCACATCGCCTTGAGGGGTTTGTGACCCGATCAAGAGACTCCGCTCCAACATGCCATCGACATCCAGGAAGGGGCGTCCCGTCGAGGGGTTCCCGTTGCTGCTCAACGCGAAGGAATCGGTGATCGTGTTGGTCGAAAAGAATTCGGCTTGGACCGCCCATTCGTGGCAGCCGTCCAGCCACAAGCCCAATCGCAGGCGTCCACCGTTCAGCGAATCTTCCAGGACTTGCTGGTTGCCGTATAGGATCTCCGATCCAGGGCCGAGGGCGCCCCCGAAGTCGGTCCCGTCGCCCGCAATATCTTGGGAAACCAAAGGCGGCAGCGCCATCCCTTTTTGCCACCACATCAGGTATTCAAAAGAAACCCAGCCGTCCTGCGGCAGGCAGAGGGTCAAGCAAGGACGCCAGCTCGGCGTTTCGCGACAACAGCTCTCGCAGCTCGGCTGACCGCAGGCGATCCCGTCGCAACTGCCGGCCGGTCCGATCGCGTCGCAGGCGAGTTCGCCGTGAACCGGGAGCGGATCGAGGTAAACTTCGCCTTCCATCGGAGGCGAGTTGAGTTCCACAATGCTCCCTTCCTCGATCACTTCCACTTGGGCCGTTTGGCGAACCGGTTGCCATTTAGCCCGCGCGACTTTTTCGGTCCGCGTCGTCGGCTGCCGGCGGGTTTGGCCCTGAGCCGTCACGGTTGTCAACGTCAGCAGGGGCACCAGAAGCCAGAGGATTGCTTTTGTCTGCACGGGAAGCACCGATCGTTTGGGGGGAGATCTGATCGAGAAGGCGAGCAGCTTTCGGCTGATTCGCCTCCCGACATCACCTCTTTCGGCAGCTTCTTTGCCCCGCCATCGCGCAAAATCGGAAAAACCCGAAAAATCGTTAAAACCCGCTTAACCGTTCATCTTTGCGCAACCTGCCCACGACCCCGGACCACCTGCTGGAAGTCCCTCCCAAGCCGCCCCTCGGCGTTGCCAACCGAAATCGCCCCGAATCCTGGGAGCCGCCGCCGCGGCAGGCTACGCTGGGAGGAAGGACCCGCCGCCCCCCCTTTCCCCCGGCTGATGAGAAGCCGCCAAGCAGGACAAACGGGGCGTTGGTGGCGCATTGATCTCGTGACGCTGAGCGAGCCTCGGCTTTGCCCCTCCCCCTAACCCCCTCCCCCAACCCGTTCGCGGTACGGCTGAACATGATGGCGGCATTTTTCGCGCGAACGGATTGGGGGAGGGCGGACTCGAAAAGCTTTCGCCTGATGAAAAACGTTGGGTAAGACCGGTCCCTCCACGAACAGATCTCCATCAGCCCCCTTTCCCTCTCCCCGGAGCCCGCGACTTTGGCCAAGAAGAACCAGCACGAAGCGGCAGTGAAGAAGGCAAAAAAGCTCGGATTCGCCGATGCTGACTGCACGATCATCCTCTGCACCGATGAAAAAGCGGCCAACTGTGCCAAGGCGAGTCAGATGAAAAGCAGCCTGAAGCACCTCCGCAAGCGGGCCAAGCAGTTGCGTGAGGAGACGGGGCAGCGGGTCGTTGTCGTCCCGAGCAAATGCTTGAAAATCTGCAAGGGGGGGCCCCTCGCCGGCGTCCATCCCGGCGGGATTTGGTACGGCGGGTGTGATGAAGCGACGCTCGATCGTGTGCTCGATGCCCATTGCGGCGAGGCGTCCCCGCCGACCGACAAGTTGATCGCGTCTCCGGAGGGCTAAGCAGGTCCGCAGGCATCGTCCTGTATACTGGACCACCTGAGCTGATGAACATGCGCAAAGCTGCGCAGAGGGGTAAACCTGAGTCGACAGGTAACGTCTCCGAGGGCCCGAGCAGTTTTTAGCCGCTTCTCACGCGGTAGAAAGGGGGGGGTGGAATTGCCCCGCGTTTCCGTTGCTAAGAGCGAGTAACATGGTTTGCTGGCAATGGAATATTTGAATTAGCCCACCCCCAATCCTCTTCCCCAAACATACGTTCCGACCTGCTTATGACGCATCCTCTCCCCTCCCGCCGTCGCTTTTTGCAAACTTCGTTTGCGATGGCCGCGAGTTCTTCGCTGCTGAGTGGTCGCCAGCCGGCGTTTGGCCAAGCGAGCGACCGTCCCCTGCTGGCTTACGTCGGCACGTTTAGCTCTCCGCTTGGCGACATGCCGCCCACACAAGTCGACCTTCCTCCGGGCAATGGACTCGGCATCCATCTGTTCACAGTCGACCGGGCCAGCGGCGCCTTAACGCCTGCCGGGATCGAGCGGATGGGGACCAGCCCCAGTTGCTTGGTGGCGGATGCCGCAGGCACGCGGCTCTATTCCAGCAATGAAACCGACCATGTGGGAGCAGCCAACGAAGGGACCGTCAGCGCGTTCGCGATCGATCCGGTCAACGGCCAGCTGTCGATCCTCAATACGGTTCCTTCCGGCGGTGCCGGACCGACCTACGTCAGCATCCACCCCTCGGGGCGTTACCTGCTGGTAGCCAACTACTTTGG
>CAYNVI010000399.1:0-5052 GCA_964400585.1 uncultured Pirellulaceae bacterium
GGATGACCAGACGGTGGCGATTACCGAGATCACCACGGGACTCGACAATGGCAATACCATCGAAGTCCGCTCTGGGCTGGAACCGGGGCAGCGCGTGATCGACGCGCATCTGCAACGTTTCCGTGACGGCGAAAAAGTCGCTCTTCTGGACGGTTGAACGCGATCGCTTCCGCTAGCTCGCTCCCCGTCTGCTCCTCCGAGACTGCCCCCCGAGACTGTTCCCCATGGGTCTGATCAATTTTTCGTTGAAGAACCGTTACGCCGTGCTGGCCGCTACGCTCGCGCTGTGCGTCCTCGGCGCAGCGGTGATCCCGGGAATCACGGTCGATATCCTTCCCGACTTCAAAAAACCGGTCGTCGTCAGCTTCTTCTCCTATCCGGGACTTCCGACCCTCGACATGGAAAAGTCGGTGACCTCGCGGGTCGAGCGCGCGCTGACGCTGGCCGGCAAGATCGAGCACCAGGAATCACGGACCGTCCCCGGAGCGGCGGTGATCAAGGTCTTCTTCCAACCGGGGGCCGATGCCAGCTCGGCGATGAACGACATCGTGAACCTGGAAGCGAGCGACATGTTCCATCTCCCCCCGGGGATCGAATGGCCCTTCACCCTCCGGAGCGAACCGGCCAACCTGCCGGTCGTCCTGGCGGCCATCTCCGGCGAAGGGCTCAGCGAATCGGAACTCTATTCGATCGGCTACTACGCCGTGCGGAACAAGATGGGGGGCCTGAAAGGGGTGCAGATCCCCCATCCCTTCGGCGGCAAGTTCCGGCAGATGATGGTCTATGTCGATCCGGCCAAACTGCGGGCCTACCACCTCAGCGCCACCGACGTGGTCGAGGCCTTGAAGAAATCGAACCTCGTGCTGGCGGGCGGAACCGCTCGGATGGGCGGCACCGACTATCAAATCCATCCCCGCAACACCCTTCCCGACACCGACGAAATCGAAGCCATTCCCGTCGCCGTACGCGATGAAAGGCCGATTTTCATTCGCGACGTCGCCCGCGTCGTCGACGACGCCGCCCTCCAGTACAACATCGTCCGGGTCAACGGCAAGCGGAGCGTCTACTGTCCGCTGCTCCGCGAACCGGGCGAAAACACGATCGCGGTCGTCGACCGCATCTACGAGGGGATCGCGAAAGAGATTCCGGCGATGAAGGAGCGTAATGACATCCCCGAACAGACCGAAGTCACGCTGGTCTCCGACCAGTCGAGCTACATCCGCAAGGCGATGTCCAGCCTGATGGTGCAGGTGGCACTCGGCTCGCTCCTGGTGGCCCTCGTCGTGTTTGCCTTCCTCCGCCGCCTCCTTCCCGCCCTGGTCATCGTCGCCACCATCCTGTTTGCGATCTTGATCGGGGCCCTCGGGTTTGCCTTCAGTGGGCAGACGATCAACGTGATGACGATCGGGGGCATCGCGCTGGCCATCGGGACGGTCGTCGATGCCGGGATCGTGGTGGTCGAAAACGTCATCCGCCATCAACGTCTGGGCAAGTCGCCGCTGGACGCCGCTCGCGATGGCACGCACGAAGTTTCCGGAGCGATCCTGGCGGGTACCGCAACGACGCTGGCGGTCTTCCTGCCGGCGATCTTCCTGACCGGCATGATCCGCTACCTGTTCGCCCCGCTGGCGCTGGCCGCCACCCTGACGATCGCCGCCTCCTACCTGCTGGCGTTAACCGTCATTCCCGCTTACTGCGCAAGCTTTGTGCGGACCCGCCTGGCGGCGGAGCCCGCCGACGAGGGTAGCCGGCCGGTCGTCCGCGGGCTGTATGGTCGCCTCCTCGATGCCACCTTGCGAGTCCCCGCGCTCTCCTCGCTGGTGATCGTCGCAGTCGTCGGCGCGACGTTCCTGCTGTGGCCCCATGTCGGCACCGAACTGTTCCCTCAGGTCGACGCGGGCTCCTTTGAAATCCGCATCAAAACGGTTCCTGGTACCGAATTGGCGGAAACGGAAAAGTTGGTCGCCCGGATCGAAGAGACCGTCAAGGAAGTGATCCCGGAGGAAGAGATCGAAACCTTGATCGCCAACATCGGGCTGCCTGTCGGCAAGGGTGCGGGCTTTTCCACCGTGCTGAGTTCCAACTCGGGACCCGACACGGCCTACCTGATCGTCAACCTCCAGCAGACCGGACGCTCGACCAGCACGTCGACCTACGTGGAACAACTGCGCGACCGTTTGGCCGCCACCTATCCATTGGAACAATTCCTGTTCGTCTCGGGTGGGATCGTCAACATGGCGCTCAACGAAGGGATCCCGACGCCGATCAGCGTGCAGGTCTCCGCCGGGACGCCCGCGCAGTGCCGCATCAACGCCGAACGGATCGTCACTGCGATTCGCCCGATCGCCGGCACGGCGGATGTCCAGATCGCCCAGTCGCTCGACTATCCCCAGTTCGATATCCAGGTCGACCGCACCCGGGCCAAATACTTGGGGGTCGATCAGGAGGAGGTCGCGGAAACGGTCCTCACGGCGCTCGGTTCCAGCGTCGGCTACGCGCCCACGATCTGGATCGATCCCAAGACCGGCGTCGACTTCTTCATGGGCGTCCAGTACGAATCGAATGACTTTGAATCGCTAGACGAAGTCCGCAACATCCCGCTGGCGCTGAACACCGAAGAGGGACCGATTACGATCCCGCTCTCGAACATCGCAACGGTCAAACGCGTCACGATCCCCGGCGAAATCGCCCATTACAACATCGCCCGGGTCAACGATGTCCATGTCAACACGGTGGACCGTGACCTGGGCTCGGTCGCCGCGGATATCGAAGCGACGCTGGCGGAGATGGAGTTCGAAAATGGTGTCTCGGTCGCCCTCCGCGGGCCCGTGGAAAAGATGCAATCGGGCATGCGGTTGCTCGGCGTGGGGCTGGCCGTCGCGACCTTCCTCGTCTACCTCGTCCTGATGGCGCAGTTCCGTTCGTTCTTCGATCCCCTGATTATCA
Source organism: uncultured Pirellulaceae bacterium (assembly GCA_964400585.1). Classification (GTDB taxonomy): domain Bacteria; phylum Planctomycetota; class Planctomycetia; order Pirellulales; family Pirellulaceae; genus CAYNVI01. The sequence goes on from CAYNVI010000399.1 coordinate 2,947, forward strand.
TGCTGGCGGTTCCACTCGGACTGGGAGGCGTCCTGCTGGTCCTGTTCGCCACCCACACCACACTCAACATTCAATCGCTGATCGGGACGCTGATGATGGTCGGGGTCGTGGTCAATAACTCGATCTTGCTGGTCGACTTCGCCAATCGCCGCAGAGCCGCTGGGCTGAGCGCACGAGAAGCGGCGCTGTCGGCCGCGCAGGTCCGCCTCCGCCCGATCCTGATGACGACCCTGACCCTGGTCGCTTCGATGCTGCCACTCTCGTTCCAGCTTTCCCCGGGCAACGAAGCGATGCTGCCGCTGGCCCGCGCGTTGCTCGGAGGCCTGATCGTCTCGACGGTGCTGACCCTGGTGCTGGTCCCCTGCGTCTACTCGCTGGTCCACCGCCGGACGCAGCTCGCCAGCTGAGCGGATCAGAGGATGCCGGCACCGAAGGTGTCCTGATCGTCGTCATCGTCTCCTGCCGAACGGGAGCGGAGCGAATCGACCGTCCGCGGCTTATCCGCACGGTCGAAATGCGGCGGCGGAGGAGATCGCCGCGCCGACCGTGCCGCCTCGAACGGCTTCGGCTCGGCGACGTCGCCTTCCTCCGTATCGGCGAATTCGTCGTCGTAGCGGGAGCGATAATCGGGCTGCCCCGACCGGTCCAGCTCCGCCGCAAACTCGGCGATCACGGCATCCTGGATCATCTCGCGGCACTCGCTGTTCACCGGATGGGCGACATCCGCATACAGCTTCTGTGGCGGATCGTTGCTGTGCTCCCCCTCGCTCCGCACCCGCGCACCGCACTGATTGCAGAACTGGGCACGCAGATGATTCTTGTGCCCGCAGCGTTTGCAGTGACTGGTCAATTTGCGGCTCGGCATCGCCACAAACGGACCGCTGCTGCCGTCGATGATCTTCAGATCACGGACCACAAAACAATGATCAAAGGTGATCGAGCAAAACGCACGGAGCCGATCTTCCGACTCCTCCATCAACTTGATCCGAACTTCGGTGATCTCCACGGTCCGACCCTCCCTAACCGGTGGCGTCAATAAGCATGGCGGTCTCCTCTACGCAGCAAAACCTCTCGTCGTGCATTCCCCGCACCGGGAACCGCTGCCAGGGTGCGAATCCTTCACGCTGCCAGCCACTTGGTCGGCCCCGGAACCGCTACCGCGCGGGCGACCATGGTGACCCCTGTTCCTCTTGATGATAGCAGGTGGCCAGCGCGGCGGGCGGTGCGCCGCGTCGGGGCAATGCCAAAACAAGCCGATCCACTCCCTGTCATCTGGGCCTCTAAAACCCCCGTCTTACGCATCTCCTGCAAAATCCGATCCACATGGGACGAAAGCTGCCGCGCGGGCTGGTCGAGCCGATTTTGCAAAGCCGTCCCCAGCCCCTGCCAGGCCGGCCGTTCCAAGGCGGTGACCAAGCGGGCGGCCGAAAGCGGGCTGCTCGGCAGCTGACAGTGGCGGTACACCCGAGCGGTCGACAGGGCTTGCGGAGGGTAGCAAATCACCACGTACAGATCGCGGTGCATCGCCAGCGGATGGAGGATTTCGCCCCGTCCGATTGCTAACGCGGCACGTCCGCGCGCCCAGCCGGCGCCTCCGGTCGGCGGGTCTGCGGCGCCCAAGAAAAAGGGAACGTCGCTCCCCAGCTCTGCCGCCAATTGGCGCAGCCGAGGGTCCGTGGGGGGGACGCCCCACAGGGACGCTGCCGCACGCAACGCCGCCGCCGCGTCACTGCTCGCCCCGCCCATCCCGGCGCCGGCAGGGATCCGTTTTTCCAGATCGACCTCAAAGCCTGCCGGACCCGCGGCTGCCTCGGCAAACACAACCATGAACCGGCGGAGCGCCCGGACGACCAGATTCTCGGGTCCCTCAGGGATCGCCAACAGCTCGGCGGACGCTTCGGCAGCGATGCCTAAACGCGTTCGCCAGACGGCGGTCGACGGCGCCCAACGGCTCCGCAGCCGGACCTCGTCGTCCTGGCGGCGTCGCAGCCGCAACCGATCGAAACGATCGACCGCGACCATCACTGTTTCCAATTCATGAAATCCGTCGGCCCGCCGGCGATGCAGTTCCAGGAACAGGTTCAGCTTCGCGGGCGCGAGGACCTC
>CAYNVI010000400.1:0-5049 GCA_964400585.1 uncultured Pirellulaceae bacterium
CATCTACCCGCAGCGTCCCGGGACGATCGACGCTGAGAACTGTCGCATCGTGTTCGACTATCCCACCGGCGTCGGTCGGCGGCGGAGCGGCCTGAGCCAGTTACTCGGGGGGAGTGGTTTACCATCCTCCAACCTGTTCGACGACGATTTCTCTCCCTTTGGATCCCGCTTGGCGATCACCTCGGTCCGCCCGCTCACGGCCGAGCCTTCCTTGGAGTCGATCGAGGTCCAACCGATCCCGCAAGCGGGGCGTCCCTCGGATTACCGAGGTGCCATCGGGCGGTATCGGATGGTGGTCCAAGCCGAACCGGACGCGGTCAAAGTGGGCGACCCGATCACGTTGAACCTAGCCGTCGCCGGCGACGGACCGATGGATTTGGTGCAGGCGCCGCCGCTGTCGGAGCTGTCGGATCTGACCGCGGATTTTAAAGTCGACGGCGACCCGCTGCCCGGTCTGGTCGATGGCGACACCAAGCTCTTTAAGACGACGATTCGCCCGCGTTCGACCGCGGTCACGGCGATCCCACCGATCCCTTTTTCGTTCTTCGACCCGGAACAGGAAGCGTTCGTCACCGTCTATAGCGATCCGATTCCGCTGACGGTCGAGGCTGCCGAGACGCTGTCCCTCGACAGCATCGTCCGCCGCGGTGGCGACAACGAACCGGGCGAATCGGCCGACCCGCCTCAAGCGGAGCAAGCGTCCCGGCCAGCCCTGCGTTTGGTTCCCTTGGAATGGCCGCTGGTTCCGCCCTCGGGACAGCTCCACCGCGGCGGGGCGGAGGCAAGCCTGTGGGTCGTGCCTCCGCTCCTGACGGGCCTGCTGTGGCTGATCGTCCGTCGCCGCCAGTTCCGCCGACTGCTGGGCCATCTCGTTTCGGCCGACGCCCAATTTCGCCGCAGCCTCGCCCGTGCCGCTTCCCCCCGGGACGTGCAAGCGGCCCTGCTCGCTTGGCTCGCCCGCAAGACGAGGGTTCCGTCGTCTCCTCCCTCCGCCGCGATCGGGGGCTTGCGCGTCAGTGGGCGGCGCGAGTTGGCGATCGGCGCCGAACAATTGCTCGATCGTTGTCAGCGTGCCGAAGGCGCGGTGGTCTCCGACAGCTCACTTGAACTGGCTCGGTTGCGCACCGATGCGGAAGGTCTGATCGAAGCCTGGCAGCAAGATCGCCGTGGGCGTTTAGAAAACCCTCCTCCGACGCGCGGCGCTTCGTCGGTCTCTGCGGGCTTGCTGCTGCTGGCGGCCGGCATGCTCAGCGGCGGATCGCCGGCGGCCGCAGCCTCCTCTTCGGAATCGAACCGGACGGCGGCTTTCCGGTCTTCGCCCCTCGAGGCGCTGCCTGCTCCCCAACGGTGGTTCCCTCAAGACCGGCTCGACACCGCCGCCGCCGCGTCGCCGGGGCCGCGTTCCCTCACCTCCGACCAAGCCCGCATCCTCCTGGAAGAAGCGTTGGGGTTGCATCGCCAGGCAGTCGACCCGGCCGCGGAGGACCCGGCCGAACAGGATCTGGCCGAGCAACGCGCCGCTGCCGCAAAGGCCGCCGCCAAATACGCGTCCTTGGTTCGCTCCGGCGTCGTACACCCCGACCTGCTACGGAACTGGGCGGCGGTCGAGTACCTCGCGGGACGTCCCGGGATGGCGGTCGCCAATTACCGGCGACTGCTGAAAGACGATCCTGAGGATCGGGCGGCGCTGGCCGCGGTGGCGGATCTGGAAGACCAGCTCGAAGTCAAACCGCGGCCGCTGCCGCCGATCGCCTTCCCCGGGGCCGGTACTTTCTTCGCCGGCATAGCCCGCCTGCCCGGTTGGATTGCTCCCGCGGCGCTCGGCACCACCGCCCTGGTCGCCTGGCTGGCGTTTTGGCTGGTGCTGGCCGTGCGGGGCTTCACGAGCCGCTTTCCTTGGAAAACGCTGGCCGGGATCTGCCTGATCGTCGGCCTGGCCGCCGGAGGCCTTGATACGGCCCATCGGCTTTATTGGACCGCGGCGCCTCAAGCGGTCGTGGTCGCCCCGTCCCTGACGCTGCGGAGCGGAGATGGCGGGTCGTACGAACGCGTCTACGAGCAACGCCGCGGCGAAGGCCTTCCCGTCCGTCTGCTGGCTCTCCGCGATGGCTGGGCCAAGGTGCAGGTCGACGCGGAGGTCACCGGCTGGCTGCCGCTGGACGACTTGGCATTGATTTAAGTGCCTCTGCGCAAGGGTTGGCGTCCGGCTCCGCCAGGCCCACAATTGCGTTTTCCCTTCTTTCCGCGTTTTCGTAGGTTCGTCATGTCCTCTCCCACGCCCGATCCCCAGGATGGCCAATCGCTTCCCCAAGGTCGCCCCGACGACGTTCCGGTCTTCCGCTGCCTGATCTATCTGCGGCCGCAGGAGACGGGTGGGATCGAGGCCCGCGTAGCCAACCTGCCCGAGCTCGCCTGTTCGGTTGCCAGCGAACGGGCAGCCCTCGAGACGCTGGTGACCCGTTTCAAGCAACAAGTATCCGAATGGGTGGAAACCGAGACCGAAATCCCCTGGATCGATCCTCCGCCTCCCCTGCAACCAGGCGAGCAAAAACGTTTGATCCCGGTTCATCTTTGAGAAGAGGGCTTCCGGACGACCGGCCAAGCCGGCCTTGATCGCACCTCCGCTTGCCTGCCGGCGAACCCGGCTGGAGCCAGGCGGTTTGATTTTTCGGGTCGAGGTTCCCTATGCTATGAGGGAAGAGCGAATCTTGCCGGGCGGCCTTTTAGGGGCCCGCCTCGAGGATCGTCCTTGAGAAGCTTGAAAAGTTTGAGAAGTTCGTTCAGAAATCACTTCGCCAGCTCCCTCGAGCCTGCCGGGGAAGAGCGACGGGGTGAGGGTGTTTCGCCCAGTGGCCATGGTTTCTGAAGGATTCCCCAGGTCGTGCCGAGCCCCGCGACCGCCTCCGGCGGAGGTCCTGCCCCCTGCCCTCCTTCCTCGAGTGATCGACCATGCGACGCCTGCTGCTTTGGTTGCTGCTGCCGATGCTTCTCCTGCTCCTCGGGGCGGAGCTTCCCTCGCGCACGGCCAAGGGTGACGACAGCGAAACAGCGGCCACGGAAAAGTCGCGGAAAGAACGCACCGAGTTAGCGTTTTTTGAAGAACGCATCCGCCCGGTCCTGATCGACCAGTGCTACGAATGCCATTCAAAGGACGCCGACGACGTCGGCGGCGAACTACTCGTCGACAGTCGAGCGGGGTTGCTGGAGGGAGGCCAAACCGGTCCCGCGGTGGTTCCGGGCGATGCCTCCCGCAGCCTGTTGATCAGCGCGTTGGAGTACCACGATTTCGAAATGCCCCCGGCGGGCCAGCTCCCCGAGGCAACCGTTCGCGACTTCCGACAGTGGGTTGCCCGCGGCGCGATCGACCCGCGCCGGGATCCGACGAAGCCGACCGAGCCCGCTCCGGCTGTCGCCGCCGCAGGCAGCGAACTCGACAAGACCGCGCATTGGTCGTTCCGGCCGATCGACGATCCGCAACCGCCTGCCGTGCAACACGGCGATTGGCCGCGCACCGACGCCGATCGTTTTGTACTGGCAAAATTGGAATCCGAAGGCTTAACGCCCAATGGCGATGCCGATCCGGCAACGCTGCTGCGTCGCGTCTCTTTTGATCTGATCGGCTTGCCCCCCTCGCCGGCAGAGGTCAGCGCGTTCCGGCAAGATCCCGCGGAGGCCCACTTCGCCGAGATCGTCGATCGCTTGCTCGCCTCCCACCACTTTGGTGAACGTTGGGGTCGGCACTGGCTGGATGTGGCGCGTTATGGCGAATCGGCCGGCAGCAGCCGCGACGTGTTGATGCTGTATGCGTGGCGATACCGCGACTACGTGATCGACGCCTGGAATCGCGACGTTCCCTTCGATCGCTTCGTCACCGAACAGCTGGCCGGCGACCTGCTGCCGGCAGAGACCCCCGCAGCTCGGCGGCGTCTGCAGGTCGCTACCGGGCTGCTGAGCATTGGTTCCAAGTCGCTCAACGGCGGCAACCTGAACAACGACATCGTCGACGATCAGATCGATGTCGTCTCCAAAGCCGTGCTCGGCCTGACGGTCGCCTGTGCCCGCTGCCACGATCACAAATTCGATCCGATCCCGACGGCCGACTATTACGCCTTGGCAGGAATCTTTCACAGCACCAACGTCTTTTATGGGGGCGGAACCAATCGCCCCAGCAACCGGGTCGACCGCGAGAAGGTCTACCTCCGCTTGGGCCCGCCACTGTCGGACGAAGCCCAGCAACAGCGGACGCGACGGCTGGAAGCCTTGGCGAAGGCCGACAAGCAACTCGAGGCGACCAAGAAAAAAGTGGCAAAGCTGCGGCGTGATGTTCCGAAACCCTTCCGCAACGCTCCGCAGCGTGAGATCCCGGCGTCGCTTGCGAAACCCAAAGCGAAAAAGATCGCCGAGTACCAAGCCGCGCTGGAAACGCAGACCGCCCGGCAGGCCGCCGTCGAAGAAGCCCGCGCCGCCTTAGGCCCCGAGCCCGACTATGCGTTGGGGGTCCAGGACGCCCGTAAAATCACCGATGCGAATCTGTTGATTCGTGGGGAAAAGAACAAACGGGGCGACAAAATCCCCCGCGGGTTCCTCACGAAGATCTCGCTGCAGCCGCCCGCACCGACGGCCCCGGCGGTCGCCCCGATCGACGACCGGCAAAGCGGGCGTCGCCAGTTGGCCGCCTGGATGGTCCATCCCAGCAATCCGCTGTCTCCCCGCGTCGCCGTGAATCGGATCTGGCAACACTTGATGGGGTCCGGTTTGGTCGAGACGGTCGATAACTTTGGCTGGAGCGGCATGCAGCCGAGCCATCCCCACTTGCTCGATCATCTCGCCCACCGCTTTGTCGATCGGCACGGCTGGTCCAGCAAGGCGATGATCCGCGAATTGGTCCTCTCCCGCAGCTACCGGATGTCGAGTGCTTACCAGCGGGAAGCTTACGCGCTCGATCCCGACAACCGACTCCGCTGGCGGATGTCGCGGCGAAGCCTGGAAGCCGAACCGCTGCGGGATGCGATCCTGGCGGTCAGCGGCCTGCTCCAGCGTGAACCGCTG
>CAYNVI010000401.1:0-5047 GCA_964400585.1 uncultured Pirellulaceae bacterium
CGATGTACTGGCTGGACCTGGTGCGGTATGCCGACACGGTCGGGTACCACGGCGACCAGGACCAGAGCATCTCTCCCTATCGCGACTACGTCATCGACGCCTTCAATCAGAATCTCCCTTTCGACCAGTTCACGATCGAGCAATTGGCGGGCGATCTGCTGCCCGACCCGACGATCGATCAGCAGATCGCGACCGGCTACAACCGGCTGCTGCAGACCTCGCATGAAGGGGGCGTGCAGCCAAAAGAGTACCTGGCGATCTATGGGGCCGACCGCGTCCGGAACGTGTCGAACGTCTGGATGGCCGCGACGGTCGGCTGCGCCCAGTGCCACGACCACAAATTTGATCCTTACACGATTAAAGACTTCACCGCGATGAAGGCCTTCTTCGCCGATGTCGACGAAGCGCAGCACTTCACCAAGGGGACCAACGCGTTGCCGACGGCGCGGCCGCCCGAGATCGAAGTTTTGGGGCCGCAGCAGCGAAGTGTGTTGCGTCAGAAGCAACGGTACCTGGAACATTTGCAGGAGACGCGGGGGACGGCTTCCGCAGCGTCGTCCGCCGAGTTGGACGCCGAGATCGCTTCGCTGCAGGATGAAATCGAGGCGCTCGAAGCCTCCAAGCGGAAGACGATGGTGACCGTGTCGATCGCCCCGCGGACGGTCCGCGTGCTGCCGCGCGGCAACTGGCTGGATGACAGCGGGCCGGTCATCGAACCGGCGATCCCCAAATTCATGGGCACGCTGGATCCCCGCGATGCCGACGGGAATCCGCGGCGGGCGAATCGTCTCGACCTGGCCCGTTGGTTGACCGACCCCGACGAAGGGGTGGGCGGCTTGACCGCGCGGGTCTTCGTCAATCGGCTCTGGTACCTGACATTCGGCACCGGGATCTCGTCAAGCCTCGCCGACTTTGGCGGCCAGGGGCAACCACCGGTCCACCCGGAGTTGCTCGACAACCTCGCCGTGGAATTCCTCGAAACGGACTGGGACGTCAAACAGCTGATCAAGCGGCTGGTGATGACGCAGGCGTATCGCCAAAGCTCGCTCGCCTCGCCCGCGCAGCGTGAGCGCGATCCTTACAACCAGCTGTTCGCGCGGCAATCGCGATACCGCTTGCCCGCCGAAATGGTCCGCGACAACGCCTTGGCGGTCAGCGGGTTGTTGGTGCAGCAAGTCGGCGGACCGAGCGTCAAACCGTATCAGCCGGTCGGCTACTACCAGCACCTCAATTTCCCCAAACGAAGGTACCAGGCCGATCACGACCGAGGGCAGTGGCGGCGGGGGGTCTACATCCATTGGCAGCGGCAATTCCTGCATCCGATGTTGAAGGCGTTGGACGCCCCGAGTCGGGAAGAATGCACCGCCCAGCGGCCGCGATCCAACACGCCGCTGGAGGCTTTGGTCCTGCTGAATGACCCGACCTTCGTGGAAGCGGCCCGCGCCTTCGCCGGCCGCATCCTCCGCTCGGACGCCTCGGACGACGCCGTCCGGCTCGGCTGGGCCTTCCGGCACGCCGTTTCGCGATCCCCCGACGCCCGCGAGCGGACGCGGCTGCTGGCGTTGCTGGCCGAGGAACGGGCTCGCTACGCCGAGGACGCCGAGGAGACCGCGTCGCTGTTGAGCGACAACGGATTGGCAGCGGTCGAAGTGCCCGCTTCGATCGAGCCTGCCGAGCAGGCCGCCTGGACGAGCGTTGCCCGCGTATTGCTGAACCTGAACGAGACCGTGACCCGCAACTGATACGGCGGGACCGACCGTCGTGTCCCGCTTGCTGTTCCCGCCGCCCGGCGCTGCCCGTGCGGCGATTTCCCTATCCGCACAGACGTCCCCCATGTTTCCAGATCCCCACCTTCATCGCCGGGCCTTCCTTCGTCGCAGCGGCGTCGGGTTGGGTGCTGCGGCACTCAGTTCCTTGTTGGCCGACGAAGGGCATGCTTCGCCCTCCGCCACGGCGGGTGCGCGTGCCGACGTGCCGCACCATCCGCCGCGGATCAAACGGGTGATTTTCCTCTGCATGGCCGGCGGACCGTCGCACCTGGAAACGTTCGACTATAAACCCGAGCTGGCCCGGCTCGATGGCCAACCGATGCCCGCCTCCTATACCGCGGGCCAGCCGATCGCTCAGCTGCAGGGGAAAGAACTGAAGTGCCTCGGCCCGCTGGCCGGGTTCCAGCAGCACGGCGAGGGAGGGCAGTGGATCAGCGACTACCTGCCGTGGCACGCGAAGATGGCCGACGACATCTGCGTCCTGCGTTCGATGGTCACCGAACAGATCAACCACGACCCTGCCCACACCTTTCTGAACACCGGGACGGCGATCAGCGGTCGCCCCTCGATGGGTTCGTGGGTGACCTATGGCCTGGGAAGCGAATCGGAGGATCTGCCCGGCTTCGTGGTGATGTCGAGCGTTGGCGGACGGAACCCGCAACCGATCGCCTCGCGTCAGTGGTCGGCCGGCTTCCTGCCCAGCCGCTACCAAGGGGTCGAATTCAACAGCAGTGGTGACCCCGTCCACTATGTCGGCAATCCGACGGGCGTGACGCGAGCTCAGCAACGGCGGATCGTCGACGCGATCGCCGACCTGAACCGACATCGCAACCAGCAAGTCGCCAACCCGGAAATCGAAACCCGCTTGGCTTCTTACGAGATGGCGTTCCGGATGCAGAGTTCGGTGCCCGAGCTGGTGGATTTTTCCGATGAACCGCAACACATCCTCGACATGTATGGGGCCACCCCGGGGGACGGAAGTTACGCTTCCAATTGCTTGCTGGCTCGACGCCTGGCCGAACGGGGCGTGCGTTTCATCCAGCTCTACCATCGTGGCTGGGACCACCATGGCGGGCTGGAAAAGTACATGGACATCTGCTGTGGGTTGACCGACAAGCCAACCTGGGCGCTGCTGACCGACCTCAAGCGACGCGACATGCTCAAGGACACGCTGATCATCTGGGGAGGCGAGTTCGGACGGACGCCGATGTTCCAGGGGAAAGGGGGCGCCGGACGCGATCACCACATCAAAGGTTTCTCGATGTGGATGGCCGGGGGCGGTGTCCAAGGAGGCCAGGCGTACGGCGAAACGGACGAACTCGGCTACCACGCCGTCCAGGATGTCGTCCACGTGCGGGACCTGCACGCCACCATGCTCCATCTGTTGGGGATCGACGCCCAGCGTTTCAGCGTCCCCTTCCAAGGGCTCGACATGCGGCTGACCGGCGTCGAACCGGCGCGGGTGATCCAGGAAATCCTGTAAGGCCCGGGAGCGGCGTTCGCAGGGCCAGCGGGTTACCAGGCGCACCGCAACCAATGGGCGATCGGCGAGACGTCCCCGCCAAAGGGGATCACGCCCAGCAGCGGAGCCGGCGCGTACCGGCGGAGATCGGCTTCGTTCGTCTCTCGCGAAAGGTCGCCCTCCTCGGCGGTCGGCTCGTTCAGCACCACCCCCGCGATCGGCAGCCCGCCATGCACCGCCTTGGCCGCCAGGCACGTCGCCGTCACTTGATGGAGGACACCGAGGCGATTGGGCGCGACGATCACCAGCGTCGCCTTCAGCCGGCTCGCCAGATCGGCATTGGTCAGGCCGTCGGCGAGGGGCGAGAAGAGCCCGCCGGCTCCTTCGACGATCACGATTTGCGACCGTTCCAGCCACACTCGAACTCCCTCGGAAAGGAGTCGCTGGTTGACGCTGAGGCCTTCCAACCGGGCAGCCGCCGGTGGTGCCAAGGGGGCGAGGAACCGCTGCGGGCACACCTCTTCCAGGGTCCCCACCGAGCCGGCGGCCCGCCATAACCGCGCGGCATCGGGACAGAAACGTTCCTCCCCCCGCCGCTCGCATCCACTGGCTGCCGGTTTATAGACGCCGACCTCGACGCCGGCATCGACGAGCGCCGCGGCCGCCAGCGAGGCGACGTAGGTTTTGCCGACGTCGGTGTCGGTGCCGGTGACAAACAGGATCGGCGGTTGCTTGCTGTTCATTTTGTAAAGATTAGCATGACGGGCCGCGCCGCGGGGAATGCTGCGGGGCGGTCCCACTCAATTATTCAGAAGGAGGCCCTCGGTGGCACGCACGGTCCGCTTATCCCTGATCCAAATGGCTTGCAACGACGTCAAGTCGGAGAACGTCGCCCGCGCGATCGAGCAAATCGAAACCGCTGCGGCCGAGGGCGCTCAGGTCGTTTGCCTGCAGGAACTCTTCTATGGTCCCTACCCCTGTCAGGCCGAAGACCATCGGATGTTTGATTGGGCCGAACCGCTCGACGGTCCCACGGTCGGGCAGCTCGCCGACGTGGCCCGGCAGCACCGGCTGGTGCTGGTCGTCCCTTTCTTCGAACGGCGGGCCCCCGGGCTGTACCACAACACCGTGGTCGTGCTGGATGCCGACGGCAGCCTCGCCGGGCATTACCGCAAGATGCACATCCCCGATGACCCGCTGTTCTACGAAAAGTTTTACTTTGCGCCCGGCGACCAAGGCTTTCGCCCGATCGATACCCGTTATGCCCGCCTCGGCGTCGGCATCTGCTGGGACCAGTGGTACCCCGAGGCGGCGCGGCTGTTCGCCTTGGCCGGTGCAGAAATCCTGCTCTATCCCACCGCGATCGCTTGGATCGATGAAGAAAAAGAAGCCTTCGGCGGCGGGCAGCACCAAGCTTGGCAAACGATGATGCGGTCGCATGCGATCGCCAACGGCCTCTGGCTGGGGGCCCCGAATCGGGTCGGTCGGGAGGAGCGGCTCGAGTTCTGGGGTGGGTCCTTCATCGCCTCGCCGCGCGGCGAAGTCGTCGCCGAAGCTCCCCACGATACCGAGCAGATCGTGACGGCCGATTGCCAGCTGGATGAGATCGACCTGGTGCGCACCCACTGGCCCTTCCTGCGGGACCGGCGGATCGACGCCTACCAAGGACTGACCCAGCGGTACCTCGATCGCGAATAGGCGGCCTGCCGAGTGGGGGTCCGCCGGTTGGTCACGAACAAGCCGAGGCTCACGTCGGCGTCCTCAAATCAACCCGCCGCCAATGCCGCTGTTTCCCCAGCTTGGCAGATTTTCATCA
>CAYNVI010000402.1:0-5035 GCA_964400585.1 uncultured Pirellulaceae bacterium
CCTCCCAAGGGGAGGGCAGCGGCAACGCTATCGCCGGGTCGGATCGCAGAATATATCGGCAGGGGGGACTCCCCGAAAGGCCGTAAACGAGGCAAACCGCCCCAGAAACCCTCAGAAATCGGGAGATTGGTACTCGGCGTACTCGTCGAATTCGTCGTAACGGTCGGCCGCCTTGTTTTGGAAGCGGGTGTAATTTTTTTCCCACAGCAGTTCGACTTCGCCGATCGGGCCGTTGCGCTGCTTGGCGATGATGATTTCGGCTTGGCCGGCGTACTGTTCGCGTTCCTCGCCGCGTTGGTAGTATTCTTCGCGGTGGACGAACATCACCACGTCGGCGTCCTGCTCGATCGCCCCCGATTCCCGCAGGTGGCTCAGTTTGGGGCGGTGGTCCTTGCTGTCTTCGGCCTGCCGGTTGAGTTGGCTGAGGCACAGCACCGGCACTTTCAACTCGCGGGCCATCCCTTTCAGACGGCGGGCGATCTTGGCGACCTGTTCTTGTCGCGGGTCGCGAGGATTGTCGGGTTCGATCAGCTGCAGGTAATCGATCACGACCAGCCCGAGCGGCTGGCCTTGGCGGATGATCCGCCGGGCCCCGGCGGCGATCTCGCTGACCGTACGGCTGGGGGAATCGTCGACGAACAGCGGCGCCTGGCTGATCTCATTCGCTTTTTCCAGGAGGCGGCCGCGTTCTTCCTGGGTGATGTCCCCGTTGCGGAGTTTGTGTCCGTTGACGCGGGCGACCGAACAGAGCATCCGGTCGGCGAGTTCGATCCCCGACATTTCGAGGCTGATGAAAAGGACGGCCCCGAGTTTATTCATCGAGATATTTTCCGCGATGTTCATCGCGAAGGCGGTTTTTCCCATACTCGGGCGCGCCGCCAGGATGATCAGTTCCCCCTGGTGCATGCCGCCGGTCATCGCATCGAAATCGAGGTACCCCGTTTCGACCGTCCCTTCGGTGTGGTCGCTGCACATCCGGGCGTCGATGCGGTCCATCGCCTGGTGCAGGATGTCGCTGATGCTGCTGACCGATTGGCTCGAACGGCCGTCCATGATCGCAAACACGCGCTGTTCCGCCTGGGCGACCAGTTCCCGCGGCTCTTGGGTTTGGTCGTAGGCATCGCGGAGGATTTCGGTGGCCGATTGAATCAGCTTGCGGCAGGTCGCCTTTTCGGCCACGATCTGCGCGTAATAGACGGCGTGGGCGGCGTTGGGGACGGCGGTGCTGAGCCGACCCAGGTAGGCGGCTCCCCCGATCGCTTCATAGTCTTCCGCTTTCCGCAGCCGCGAGACCAGCAGGGTCACGTCGATCTTCTTGCCTTCGTCGTGCATCTCCCGCAGGTGGCCGAACAGCGTGCGATTGGCGTCGTCGTAAAAGTCGTCGACTCGGAGCACCGTGGCGATCTCATCGCAGACTTCCGGCAGCAGCAGGATGCTGCCCAGCACGCCCATTTCGGCTTCCAGGTCGAAGGGGGGCTGCCGCTGGAGGATTTCGGCCGGCGAGGCGGCTTGTTTCGGCTTGTCGCGGCGTCGCGATTCGCCGTCGTTTCCAGATGCAATCACCGAGAGTCACTCCATTGCAGGACGGTGGAAAAAAAGGGCAGAGCCTAGCCCGTTCGCAGCAGGTTTTCGATCGCGTTGACCGCCTGCTGGATATGGAGGCCGCGTCCGCCTCCCTGTGGCAACGGCGAACCATCGGTCAGCCACGTTTCCACGCGTTTGGTCGCCGCGATCACCGTGCTGTGGCTCCGTTTGCCAAAGTAGTCGCCGATTTCACTGAACGCGGCTCGGGTATGTTGGCGGGCCAGGTACATGGCCAGCATCCGCGGTTGGCTGACCGTCCGCGTTTGACCGCGGGACTGGAGCGCGTCGGACGGGAGCCCAAAGGTTTCGCAGACCGCCCGCTGGATGTCCCGGAGGCCGACCACCGGGGCCCCGCCGCGGATCAAGTCGCCGGCGGCGGCCTGCAATTCGTTCCAATCGGGCAACCGTTGTCGCATCTCTTGGAAGGCCCGCAGGTAGTTGACCACACCGGACAGGAAGCGTCCATCGCCGGCGACCGATTCGGCGATCCGATCGAGCAGTTCATCGGGCAATTCCATCCCCATGGCGGCGGCGAATTGCGCGACCACCTGCCTTCGCGTCGCCGCGTCGAGGGGGCTGATGCTGCAGACCATTCCGCCGGCCATCCGCCCCGCCAATTCGCTGGGCAACCCGTCGACCTCCATCGGCGGGCGGTCGCCGGCAAAGATCAATTGCTTGCGCGTCCGGATCAAGGCATCGACGGTGTACTGCAGTTCTCGCAACGTGGCGCGTTTGTTGCCTCCGAAGAACTGCACGTCGTCGACCATCAGGGCGTCCACATCGCGGTACCGGCGCCGAAAGGCGGGAAGCCCGCTGCCCCGCACCGCGGAGGTGAAATCGTTGGTGAAATCTTCGGCCGTCAATTGGATCACCCGCCGCATCCGGTGCTTGCGGCGAAGTTCGTCGCGGATCGCATACAGCAGATGCGATTTGCCGGTGCCGGGAGGGCCCCAGAAAAACACGGGGGATGCCGAGCCGGGCAGATCGATCACCATCCGCGTCGCCGTGTGGGCCAATTCGTTGGAGGCCCCCACGCAGAAATTGCGGAGCGTCATTTTGGGCAGCTGGGGCGCCGCGTCCTCCAGCGAACCGCCCTGCTCGGCCGCCGATCCTCGCTGCACCGGCAGTTTGGCGGGCCCCTCGCCCGCTTGCACCACCCGCGGCCGCCGCCGACCGCGATTCGCCGGCGGTCTGGCCCGCTTGCCGGGCGCTTCCTCGGCCGCCGACGCCGCCCCAGCTTTGCCGGGGGCTTCCGCTGCGGCCGCCGCCTTGTCCGGTCCTTCGTCACCGCCATCGGTCGCGGCTTCTTCCGGACCTTCGCCAAACAAGGACTGGGCTTTGGGGAGACCCGCCGCCTTGATTTCCTCGCCGGTCGCCTGGCGTGTCGCGACGGTGGCGTTGCCGCCGCAGACCTCGCGGACAGCCGCTTGCAGATCGCTCAGGTGTCGGCTCCGCAACCGCTCCAGAGCGAATGCGCCATCGACAACCACGGTCAAGCCTTCGGGCTGCGGATCGAAGCGGACGCCGTGGCCAAACCACAGTCCGAAGCGATCGGCTCCCATCCGCCGGCATAGAGCTTCCTTGATTTCTTCAGCGACTTCCTTGCCCGCTGAACCTTGCATCCTGGGCATACCGGTAGCGCAACCCTCCCTCATGGACGATGGCCAAAAGCAACGACGAGAACCCAAGCGGTGCGATAGGGGCGACCGAAAGCGTGACGGTAGAATGGAACCGACCGAGCTCCGCTGGGCGGCACTGCGGCCCCCGTGTCCTTTCCCCGCTGGGTGACTGATGCGACGGATTGTATGTCAGCTAGCAAAGGAGTCAATCAAACGATTCCAGGAGGCGAAGGGGGCGATTTGCCGGCCGCTTGGGGACCAACGTTCTAAGCGGTTTGCGAGCTCGGCCGCTGTCGCTGCACGCTGGCAGCGGCAGTTTGCGGCCGCGTGGAAAAGATGTCGATCGATTCCAATCCGCAGTCTACCCGCTTTGGCGGCAGATTTCCAACCTGATGGCTGGCAAGGGGTTACGCGTTCTGTTTGGAGGCGGATTGGGGGCGATTGCCGGGGCGTCAGGAATCGGCTTCGCCCCGCGAGGGGCTCAATTTTCGTCCCCAGACCGCTTCGCTACCGAGCGGCTCGAAGCCGCAGCGTCGGTACAACCGGCAGGCCGGATGATTCCCCTGGTCGACCGCTAGGACCACTTGCCTGGCCTGCCTGTGCTGGGCGATCCGTGCCGCTTCGGCGACCAGTAGATTCCCCAGGCCGCGGCCCCGCGCGGGCGCCGCGATCCCCATGTAGGTCAGCTCCAACGCTTCCCCGGCCGCGTGGTAGGACGTGATCAAACAGGCGACATCCTGAGGGCCTGCGGAATCCTGAGGCCCTGCGGAGACGATCCGCCAGCCCGTCGGTTGGAAGGCGGGCGCGGCAACATAGCCGTCGAGGACTTCGGCGGCGGAGCGGAACGCGTTGAGACGGGGACAATCGAGCGTCCCTTGGTAGCTCGCCTGCACGACGGCGATCAGCCGTCGCCGCGCCATCGCGTCGCTGGTCGGATCGATCGGCTGGCAGTCCCAGCCCTGGGCCGCGAAGAAGCCGGCAGGCTCGAGCAGCCCGGCCGAGGTGGCGCGCGCGTCGGCGGAGACCTCTGCCGGGACCGACGCGAAACAGGCCGCCGGGGAGGCTCGCAAATAATCGAGCGATGCCAGCGGGGTATAGCCGACCGCCGCGCAGCGAGGCGTCGCCTCGTCGGTCTCGCAAGAGGATTGGACGAAGCGGCAGCCCGCTTCCGCCAGGCCGTGATGCAAGTGTTCGACCACCGCCCCGTTGAGCAACGCTTGTTCCTCGAGCGACCGGGAAGGGCTGCAGCCGAAGCCGAGCAATTGCGCGCTATCGCCGCCGCGATGGACGGCTAAGGCGGCGGCCAGGGGCCGCCCGTGGTGACTCGCTAATTTGCTATGGACGGCGGCCGGTCCTTGGTGGCGGGTCACTTCGCCGAGCACCGCAGCGACCAAATGTTGCCGCGACAGCCGCAAGTCTCCGGTTGCCAGTTCGACCACGGCCGGCCATTCCTCCAGCTGTCCGGTGCGGACGCGGACTCCCGGCAGGCCAGGCTGCAGGTCGCGGAGCGGGGCATTTTGGCGGGGCGAAACAGGCAAGCGGGCGATCGTGGGGCAGGAGGCGTTTGGTTTTAGGGCCGCAAAGCGTAACAATTGAAGTTGAATCGTAAGGAAAAGGGGGGAAGGTCAGCCAGAGCAGTCCCTCCTTCCTCGCCCCGCTCCGTCGGGGGCCGTCCAAGTCCTGGTAAGAGCACCTGTTATGAAAGCGACTTTGCTGCGTCTCCCTCGTCCGATCTGTCTGGTAGGCTTGGTCGCCTGCCTGGTCGGGCCACCGGCGGAGGGTCAAGATCGGAAGAGCACACGTCTGAACTCCAGTCACTCCGGAGAAGCTCG
>CAYNVI010000403.1:0-3044 GCA_964400585.1 uncultured Pirellulaceae bacterium
CTCTGGCAAGGTGCGATGTGGGGAGCCGTCTCGGTCGCGGCCTGGATGCTCGCCTACCCGCCGGCCCGCTGGCCGCGTCGACTACTGGCCGTGGTGGTCGTGGCGACGCTTTGTGGGTGGTTTCATTTCAGCAGCGGACGTCCACTGGTGCGCTACGTCGTGGCCCTGGGTGGATTTGCGCTGCTGCAAGTCGCCACGGCCGTCGTCTTCGGTTGGCCGGGCTGGTCATGGGGACGGCAGGCCCTTGCGCAGACGCCCCGCTATCGGTTCGGGATTGCCGGCGTGATGGGGCTGACTGCGGGTGTCGCCGTCGTGTTGGCTAGCGGGCGCCTGTACACGCCCGCCGAGACACTCTTTTTTGGCAGTCAAATCGCGACGGTGGGACTGGTCGGGATGGCACTTTGCGGGCAACGGACGATGACCTCCAGGCAAGGAGGAAGCCGTTGGGCCTTGGCCGTGTTGGGCAGTTGGGCCGCCACGTCGTTCTTGTTAGGGGGGCTGCATGCCGCGCAAGTGGTCCAGGTTTCGCTGGTTTCGCAAGTCGGCAAGGCGGGGGCGGTCGCCGGCCGTCAGGCGATCTATTACGCATTGCCACTGCTAAGTTTTGCCGCCCTCATCTGCTTCACCGCCGTCTGCGGGCGGTTGGATCACGAACGGGAACGGGCGCGGCGTCGGGCCCGCGCGACCCTGACGGCAGGGACGTCGGAGGAGCGCGAGGGATGAAGCGACGACCGGCCGCGGGGGCACGGACCCGGCGCCCTTTCCCGCCATCGTTTACCCGCGCACCTTGGCGGCGAACGCTTCCACATCGCTGATCAAGGCCTGCACGCGATCGTCGAGTTGCTGGCGGGCGGCGTCCAGGTCTTGTGACTGCTCGGCGGGCAGCGACGTGAACATGTAGAACTTCACCTTCGGTTCCGTTCCCGAAGGTCGCACCGCCACGTAGTTCCCCGGTTCGGCCGTGTCGAGGATCACCATGTCGCCTGAGGCCCATCGAGGGGTTGCGATTGCCCGTCGCTGGCGCGCGTTTTTCCGTGGAGGTAATCCCGTACCTGCGTGACCGCCAGGCCGCCGAGGGTTTGGGGGGGCTGGTTGCGGAAGGCGCTCATCAGCTGCTTCATCACCGCCATCCCTTCGCTCCCTTCGAGCACCACATTGATCAGGTGTTCGCGATGGTAGCCGTGGCGGCGGTAGAGTCCTGCCAGGTACTCGTGCAACGATTGGCCTTCCGCTTTCAGGCGGGCAATCAGTTCGCTCATCAGCATACAAGCGACCGGGCCATCCTTGTCGCGGGCGTACTGGCCGACGAGGAAACCGTGCGATTCCTCGGTCCCGAAGACGAACTTGTCGGCGCCTTCGCGGTCCATCACCCCCGCGATCCATTTGAACCCGACCAGCAGATTGCCTTCGCACCGCACGTCGTAATGATCGGCAATCTTGCGGATCAGTTCGGTGGTCACCAATGTCTTGACCAGGTAGTGCTGGGGCGACAACGTGCCCTGGTCGGCGCGGCGGGCAAGGATGTAGTCGGCCAGCACCGCGCCGATCTGGTTTCCGTTGAGCGTCGCCCAGTCGCCTTGGGGGTCCGTAGTGACGGGCGCTGCACAACCCATCCGGTCGGCGTCGGGGTCGGTTGCTAAGACCAGGTCGAAGTTTTGCGAGCGGGCGTGTTCGATGGGAGCGTCGAACACGGCGGTGTTTTCGGGGTTGGAAACATGCCCCGGGACATTCGGGAAGTCGCCGCTCGGTTCCGCATGGGGTTGGTAGAGTTCCGCTTCCTGAAAGCCATCGCGTTCGAGCAACGGCATGGTGGCGAAAGCGCCGACGCCGTGGAGGGGCGAATAGAGGACCCGGGCATCCCGCGGCCCTTCAAATCGACAGGCGATTGCAGCATCGAGATAGGCGGCGTCGATTTCCGCCGTGCAGGCCTCGACCCGTCCATCGGCCAAGGCTTCGTCAAAGTCGACGGTCTCGATCTGTTGGCACGACATGACTTGCGCGATGATCGCTTTGTCGTGGGGTGGCAGGATCTGTCCACCGGTCGACCAGTAGACTTTCACTGCGTTGTCCGAAGGTGGGTTGTGGCTGGCCGTCACCATGATCCCGCAGGTGCAATTTTTTTGGCGGACAGCGAACGAGAGTTGGGGCGTCGCCCGGACCTCATCCAGCAAGTAGACCTGGAAGCCGCCGGCCACCATGATGCTGGCGCACAGTTCGGCGAAGTGCCGCGACCGATGACGCGTGTCGTAGGCGATCGCGCACGAGAGGTTCTCCCGGATGCCCGCTTCCCCGGTGATGTAGTTGACCAGGCCCTGAGCGCTCTCGCCGATCGTGCGGTCGTTGATCGCATTGGATCCGATTTCATACATCCGACCCCGGCGGCCCCCCGTGCCGAAGGGGATCACCGTCCAGAATGCATCGTCGAGCGCCTGCCAACGCTCCTGGTCGATGTGCTCGAGCACCTGATCGCGATAGTCCTGGTAGCGAGATTCGGTCAGCCAATGGTGGAGATTCTCCACCGCCGATTCACTCAACTTTCCCGCTTTCGCGGCCTGCTTGACGCTTTCCCAAGCCGCGGCCACGCGGGGATCCATCGTGGAGGAGCTTTGCGATTCAGCATGGGACATAGGGAGTCAACTCGGGGCGTGAGGGCAGTGGAGGGTGGATCGTCTCCGCCGCAGGGCGTTCGCCGCGGCGCTGAAGCGGACCAAATCGCCGCGACCGCCGGGGGGCGGATGCCAAGGGACGCTCCGCTAAATTCTAGCGACCGGCCCGCGGGGTTGGCCACCGCCGAGAACGCCCGCTGCCAAGGGCGGCGGCCCCCTCCTACTGCAGATCGCACGCCAGATTCGCGGCGGGACGTCCGCCCCGCTTCGCGGCGGCCGGCAAGTCGGCGCGATGCGCGACCCGCCTTGGGTTAGCTTCGCAGGATCGGCTGGATGACGTGCCCGAAGTCGCGTTCGAGTCGCTTATGGCCGGGGACTTCCAGCCGATGGGAACGCAACCCCAGCTGATGCAGGAGGGTGGCATGCACGTCGGTCACG
>CAYNVI010000403.1:3054-5026 GCA_964400585.1 uncultured Pirellulaceae bacterium
GGGGCTGTTCGACCGCGTGGAAGCCGATCTCGTCGGTTGCCCCATGGGCGATGCCGCCTTGAATCCCGCCCCCCGCCATCCAGACGCTGAAGCCGTAGGGGTGATGATCCCGCCCGTTGGCTCCCTGCGATCCGGGGGTCCGTCCGAACTCCGTGGCGAAGACGACCAGGGTTTCGTCGAGCATCCCCCGCTGTTTGAGATCAGTCAGCAGGCCGGCGATCGGCCGGTCGACCTGCTGGGCCAATTCGCCATGCTTGGCCTTGAGGTTGGAGTGCTGATCCCAAGCGCCCGCCGCCCCGCCTCCGTGCATGATCTGGATGAAGCGGACGCCTTGCTCGGTGAACCGGCGGGCTGCCAGCAATTGCTCGGCAAAGGGACGCGTTTCTTTTTGGTCAAACCCATACAGCTTCTTGGTCGCTGCCGTTTCGCCGTCGAAGCGGATCACATCGGGGACCGCCGTCTGCATCCGGAAAGCCAATTCGTAGGCCTTGATCCGAGCGTCGAGGGCTTGGTCCTGGGGATAGTCTTCGCCGCTGATCTCGTTGAGCTGGCGGACCAGGTCGAAGCCGAGTCGTTGCTCCGCGGGAAGGACCTCCCCTGCGGGCTGGGCGTAGTCGAGCGGGTTGGCCGGGTCGATCTTCAGGGAAACCGAATCGTAGGCAGGTCCCAAGTAATGCCCATCCCGGCGATCGAAAAAACGGGGCCCCATGCTGATGAACTGGGGAAGGTTATCGTTCAGCGACCCGAGCCCGTAATTGACCCAGGCCCCGATCGTCGGCACGCGCGGGTCGAGCATGTGCCGGCCGGAATGGAACTGGACTTGGGCCCCGTGATTGTCATCGGTCGTCCACATCGACCGGATCACCGCGATGTCATCGATGCAGGAGCCGATCTGAGGAAACCAATCGCTGACGGCGATGCCGCTTTCGCCATACCGTTGGGAGCCGATCTGCAGGGGATACAACTTGTTGCGTTGTTGGCCATTGGCATCGTTGACCACGACCGTCCGGACTTTCTTCAGCTTTTCCGGATCCTGGACATCGGAATAAGGAGTTTCATCGATCGTTTTGCCGGCGTACTGGTTCAGTTTCGGTTTGGGATCGAAGCTCTCCATGTGACTGACCCCGCCCCGCATGAACAGCCAGATGACGTTCTTGGCTTGCGGGGGAAAGTGGGGTTTTCCGTCGGGGACGGCCGCGCCGCCCGCTGCGCTGGCCGACCCCTCGCGCTGCAGCAGCGCTTGCAGCGCCAGTGAACCGATCCCGCAACTGGAATATTCCAGGAATCGACGGCGGTTGGTCCGGAGGGGATCGCTGCGTCGCATCGGGTCACCTGATCGTGATAAAGTCATTGTGATTGAGCAGCGCGGCGGTCAGCCGCGTGCGAACTCGGGTGGGCCGCGCTGCCGGGGGGACACCGGCGGCCGCGAAGGCGTCGGTCAAGTCCGCGACGAATTGCTGACAGGCTTTGACCTCTGCGGGCTCCGGCCGACGGGCCAGCAGGGTGAAGAAGGCCCGGCTGATGAAGGTCGACATCTCTTCGGCCTCGGCCGCTGGCTGTTCGAGCTGGCGAGCAATCTGCTCCGCCATCTCCAAGGCGAGTTCGCTGTTGGAAAGCGCCAACGCCTGCTGCGGGACGATGCTTTCGCTCCGCCGGTAGCATTGCAGCAAATCGGCGTCGTCGAACATCGTCAGGAACAGATTCTGATCGTCGCGGGAATGCAGGAAGTACAGGCTGCGGCGACGGCTCTTGCCGTCGGCCGGCACCGAGGGCCCGCCGAGTTGCAGATCGAGCGTGTCGGCCAATTGCAGCAAGCTGTCTCGGACCAGCTGCGATTCCATCCGCCGCGAGTTCATCCGCCAATAGAACTGATTGGTCGGATCCTGCGCGAGGGTCGCCGGATCGGCGCCTGCTTTGGAGCTTTGCAGCCGATAGACCTGCGAAGTCACCATCAGGCGGTGCAAGTGCTTGA
>CAYNVI010000404.1:0-5007 GCA_964400585.1 uncultured Pirellulaceae bacterium
CTCGGCGGGCAACCTGCGGGCACAGGGCAAAGGCGTCGCCGGCGGAGTCGCTGCGACGAATTCCTGCGGCTTGTGTTGCTCGTGCTTGTCCTCCTTCTGCTCGTCCGCATCGTCGCAAACTCCCTGGGGCCTTTGCTCCCTGGGCCCTGTGTTGACCACCGGGGTTTGGCAGCCCTCGGCTCCCTGATTCGTCCTCCTCTGCTTTTTATTCGCTTCCCATCGGAGAAGGTGGCTTGTCGGCTTCCTCGCTGAATCCGGAGAACACGCCGTCGCCCGAGGCGTCGTCGGAGGAAGGTGGGGCGGCCGGTCCCCCGCCGCTTCCCGACACGCCGGCGGCTCGCCGGGAAGTCCCCCCACCGCCGCCGCCGAGCGCCCGACCGGTTCCCGTGGCCCGCTCGACTGCCAGCGCCGCTTCGCCGCCGGTCCGCAGCGGGATCGGTTCGGCTCGGATCGGTTCGGGGCAAGGGGTTCGCTGGCGTGGCGAGCTGGCAGAGGTCGCCCCGCCGGCCGCGGCCGACGGCGAGGAATCTGCCGAGTCGGGCTACGACGAAATCGTGGACGAAACGATCGAGGCGGCTCCGGCTTGGCTGGTCAGCTTGGTGATTCACTTGGTGGTCCTGCTGGCCCTGGCCTTGATCGCGTCTCCGGCAGGCCAGCGTATCGGGCGGATCG
The DNA here is from genome assembly GCA_964400585.1 of uncultured Pirellulaceae bacterium. Classification (GTDB taxonomy): domain Bacteria; phylum Planctomycetota; class Planctomycetia; order Pirellulales; family Pirellulaceae; genus CAYNVI01. The sequence continues at coordinate 673 of CAYNVI010000404.1, forward strand.
CCTTGACGATCGGCGAAGCGGAAACGCCGCAGGAAGTCGAGTTCTCGGTCTTCGAGGAGAGCGAGGATACCGAGGCGATCGACAGCCCGGTGGAGGAAACCGCGTTCGACGTCCCGGTCGACATCCCTGTGGCGGAATTCGATTCGGTTCTGCCGACGCCGCCGCTGGAATCGTTGCCGCCGGTCGATATCGGGCTGGGCGAATCGGCGATGGAGGTCAAACCGATGGTCAGCGGGCGGAGCGGGGCGATGAAGCGGGCCTTGTTGGCCGCCTTCGGAGGGACGGCGGCGACCGAGGAAGCGGTCGAACTAGGGCTGGCATGGCTAGCCAAACAACAACTCCGCGACGGTTCCTGGATGCTGTCGGGACCGTTTGGCGAGGGGGCCCCCTACCAGAACAAACCGGCAGCGACGGCGATGGCACTGCTGGCCTTTCAAGGTGCGGGCAATACGCACTTGGAAGGTCCTTACGCCGAACAAGTGCACCGCGGGATGAAGTACTTGGTCGCTCAACAAGATCGCGAAGGCTTCTTCGCCCGCAGTTCCAAGCCGCGGCACGCGCGGATGTATAGTCAAGCGCAAGCTTCGATTGCGATCTGTGAACTTTACGCGATGACCAAAGATTCGTGGCTGCGGGAACCGGCGCAGCGGGCGATCCGGTTTGCCGAAGCGGCACAGAGCGGGTTGGGAGGCTGGCGTTATGAGCCGCGAGAAGGGGCCGACGTCTCGGTCACCGGATGGTTCGTGATGGCGCTCGAGAGCGGTCGTTCGGCCGGCTTGGAGGTCGATCGCGCGGTGCTGTACGGCGTCGACGAGTACCTCGATTCCGTGCAGTCGTACGAGGGGGCGGGTTATTCCTACCAGGGACACGGTTCGCCGTCGCAAGCGATGACGGCCGAAGGGATTTTGTGCCGGCAGTACCTCGGTTGGGAACGCGACCACCCTGCCATGCAGGCCGCGGTCGCCTCGTTGAGTGGCGAGTATAACTTCGACATCCAAACGCAAGATTTTTATTACTGGTATTACGCCACACAGGTCCTGCACCATTACGGCGGGGAACCGTGGCGGGCTTGGAATTACCGGATGCGGGAGGAGTTGCCGGCGGCGCAGGTGCGGCGGGGCCGCGAAGCGGGGAGTTGGTCTCCGCAACGGTCACGCTGGGGAAGCAGTGGCGGGCGGCTCTATACGACCTGCCTGGCAATCTATTGCCTGGAGGTTTACTACCGCCACTTACCGCTCTATTCGCAGAACTAGGCAGAGGGGGTTGGCTCGCTTTGCTTTCGACCGATTGGCGGCGAGGGCATTTCGGGGCGTTGGCCCTCCCCTCGCTGAGGATCGACGTTGCCATGGGGGTGAGGCGGCCTCACATGAGGGGCGACGACTTATGGCGGAGTCGGCATTTCATCAACGTTTTTTCGGAAAAACACCTCTTCTGGTCAGGCAGCACCGCTTCCGGCGCGCCCCCTCACCCTAGCCCTCTCCCCCAAAAAGGCGGCGAACATTGCCTGTCAAAATAGAACGCTACGAGCGCCACCTTTTCGGGGGAGAGGGGACCAAAAAACAGCCTCATCAGAGATGTGTGTAACCGTCAGCCCGGGGGGGAGGGTGTCTTCGGTTTGGCGGCCGACAACGCTCCTTGATTCACGGCCGCCCTCCCCTCGCTGAGGCTCGACACTCCCGGTGGGAAGGGTGTCGCAGCGCGGAGGGTGTGGCAAGGGGGAGGCTGGCTGGCCCTGTGCTTGCCGGCAACGGATTGGGGTGGCTAGGAAGTGGGGGGGACGCGAAGCGCGGCGGCTTGCGACTGCATCGCTTGTCGTTGGTGATGGAGACGCTGAGTCAGGTGCCGCAGTTCGGCGTCGAGGCGGCGGTGGACGACATCCGTCGCGTCGCTCGAGCCCGCGACGTCGTTCGACATGCGGCGATCATCTCCCCAAGGTATTTCGCTGGCGATGCTGAGCGTATCCCGCACGAGCAGGTCGCGAACGCGCGCTCGCGAGGGGCGTCCTCCGAGCGGCAATTGAAGGATATCCGACCAGGCAAAGTGAGCTGCCGGTAGCGAAGCGGCAAGGGCTCGTTGCGTGGCGGCGCGGCGTGCGACCGCTTGCGACCGATCGGCGTCCCAGAGCATGACCCAACGCCGTTCGGCGGCGCGGTAGGCGAGTTCGTACATTCGCAGGCCTTCCTGCAGTTGGCGATCGGTCTGCTTGGCGAGCTCGCTGCTTGCCGCCGTGCCCAGTTGCAGGCAGACAGCGGCAAACGAAGCGGGATGCTGCGGGGGAGGTCCATCGTGGGTCAGCACGACCTGGTCGCCAGCGGCGGGGTCGCTGCTGGGCCGTTGGACCGCCCGCGGTTTCCGGAACGCCTGCCCGTTGGGCCGATCGAGGCGCCAATGTTCTTCCTGGGACAGCCGCTCTTTCGCCATTTGTTCTCGCCAGTGACACCAACGATCGGCAACCGCCCCGGGCCCGGCGGCAGGGACTTCGAACGTCACGCTGGTGCCCCATCGCGAGCGGCTTTTGATCGTCAGGTCGCTGAAATGTAGGGCGGCCATCTGGCGGCTGATCACCAGGCCGAGCCCATTGCCCCCCTCCGACGAAGCGCCGCGGCTGCCCAGCGCGCGGAGCCCGGCGGCCGACATCCCGGCCCCTCGATCGATCACGTCAAAGCGAAGCGTACCGTGGCTTTGCACCGCGCGCGCTCGAACCATCACTTGACCACCCCGTGGTGTCGCGCGGATGGCGTTGCCCAACAGATTCAGGAGCAGCCGCCGCAGCTTGTCGCGATCGGCGTAGATCAACGACCGCCCCGTCGTGGACGTATCCCATTGGACGGGGACCAGCTGATCGATGCCGGCGGCATGGAGTGTGGCGGCGACCGCCTCGGCGACCGTTTCGAACGGGATCCATTCGCGGTAAATCCGCGGCATCCCGCTGCCGAGATGCTCTAACCGGAGCATGTTATCGATCAGTTCTTCGATATCGCCGCAGCACTGCAGGGCCCCGCCGAGCGCCTCGCGTTGCTCCTGGTTCAGCGGTCCGAGATAGCCATCGCGGACCATCCGGACCGATTCACGGACGGCCATCACGGGCGATCGCAAATCGTGGCCGGTCTCACTGAGCAGCCGGTGCGCCGACGACACGACGCGCTGCGCGGCAGCATGCTCGTCGCCGAGGGCGGACGCTTCCCGGCCGAGCGAGAGCGAAGTTTTGGGGGGCGGGACAGGCTGCCGCGGCGCGCGATGCGCGTCGGCCGGGGGCGCGGGCGGAGCGGTGGCGGGGGGCGCGTCGTGCTTGACCATCGGGGCGCATATCCTTACGGCGTAAACGTGGTGTCAGGATTCACAGCCTCTCAGCCACGTCTCGCTCGTCATCGAGCAGGGCCGAGCGAATCCTCGCCCTGAACATCGGCCGTCCTCCTGGCTTTCCTGCCCGCTAAAATTGACCTGATCGCCAAAGAAACCTGCCGCCCGTTTACGTCGAACCAGGTGTGGCGATTGTGCGGCTTATTGTGCGGCTTGATGTTGCCTCCCCGGGGCGGGGAGATTGCGGGGGTGCGATTCGCGACCGCCGGCTGATTTCGGGGACCGCTGCGCGGGCCGGAGAGGCGAGCTACAATGGCGGCGTTCTTCGCCTCACGCCGCCCATGAGGGCCGTTTCTCCGATGCTCTCTTCCGCTGAAGCCGCCCCTCCACCCCGGATCGAAGCGGCCGGCATCTGCAAACGTTTTCCCGGCGTCCGCGCGCTGGAAGGGGTCGACCTGCGGGTCGAAGCAGGCGAGGTCGTGGCGGTCATCGGCGAAAACGGGGCAGGCAAAAGCACCTTGATGAAGATCCTAGCCGGGATCCAGTCCCCCGACGCGGGGACGATCCGGTTGGATGACCAGGTGGTCCAGTTCCGCTCGCCCCGCGAGGCGATCACCGCCGGCGTCGCGCTGATCCACCAGGAACTGAATCTGGCTGAGAATATGAGTGTGGCAGAGAACGTCTTCCTGGGACGCGAGCCTCAACGGTGGCGGCTGCTCCGCCGCCAGGAGACGGTGCGGCAAGCCGAACACTACCTCCAGGCGGTGGGGCTATCGATCGATCCAGCGATGCCGCTCGCCGGTCTCCCGCTGGCCGGACAACAACTGGTCGAAATCGCCAAGGCGATCTCCGCGGAAGCCCGCCTGGTGATCATGGATGAACCGACCAGTAGTCTGTCGATTCGAGAAACCGAACGGCTGTTCGAAGTCGTCGAGCGACTGAAGCAGAGCGGCGTCTCGGTGGTCTACATCAGCCACCGTCTGAAGGAGGTGCAGCAACTGGCCGACCGCGTGGAGGTGCTGCGGGATGGACGCC
>CAYNVI010000405.1:0-5000 GCA_964400585.1 uncultured Pirellulaceae bacterium
GGTGCCTGCTGGATTGGGTGCTGCTGCGTCGGCTGCTGGGGGGGTAGCTGCTGTGTGGGTTGCTGCTGAATGGGTTGTTGCTGCGACCGCTGGCCGAGTTGCTGCTGAGACGGCTGCTGGACCGCCTGCTGGGTCGCTGGCTGTGGGCTCGGTTGCCCCGTCGCCATCGGTTGCGGTGTGGCTGTGGGCGGCTGCTGGGCAGCCTGCTTGCCGGTCTGCTGCTCGCTCCTTCTCTGGTGGCTCAGGAACCGAGCGACGTGAACGAGCCGTCCGCGGCGGTCGCGCGGGTGCTGCAAGCCGAACAGGAACGGATCGAGGCAATCGAACGCGCTGTCCCCACGGCCGTCTCGGTCTTTGTCCCCGGGGGCGGCGGGGGCGGTAGCGGCGTCCTGATCTCACCCGACGGATACGCGTTGACGAATTTCCATGTCAGCAGTCCGGCCGGCGTTCACATGCGGTGCGGGCTTGCCGACGGCAAGGTCTACGATGCGGTGATCATCGGCATCGACCCGGTCGGCGACCTGGCGATGATCCGTCTGCTGGGCCGCGACGATTTTCCCGCTGCCAAGCTCGGCGACAGCCAACGCGTTCAGGCGGGCGACTCGTGCTTTGTCGTCGGTAACCCCTTCCTGCTGGCGACGAATCTGCAGCCGACGGTGACCTGGGGCATGATCAGCGGTGTGGGCCGTTATCAATACCCTTCGGGCACGCTGCTGGAATACGCCAACTGCCTGCAGACCGACGCTTCGATCAATCCCGGCAATTCGGGCGGCCCGATCTACAACGCCGAAGGGGAATTGATCGGCATCGTCGGCCGTTGTTCCTTTGAGAAACGCGGACGCGTCAATGTCGGCGTCGGCTACGCGATCTCGATCAATCAAGCGAAGCATTTCCTCGGCTACCTCCACAGCGGCCGGATCCTCGACCATGCCACGCTGGGCGCGACCGTGGCGACCGATCCCGATGGGGCGGTCCGCGTCAGCAACATCCTCGAATCGTCCGATGCGTACCGACGCGGCCTGCGTTACGGCGACGAAGTCCTGGAGTTAGCCGGACGCGTGGTCACCACGGCCAACGATTTCAAAAACATCCTGGGAACCCTTCCGAAAGAATGGCGGGTTCCCCTCGTGTTCCGGCACGAAGGCGAAACGATCGAGACGCTGGTCCGGCTTTCTGGTGTTCATCTCCCCGATGAATTGTTGGAAAAGATGGCGAGTGCCGTGCCCCCTCCGCCGCCTCGTCCGGAAGCCCCGCAGCCCGCGCCGGCCGACGATCCCGACCAACCGGCCGATCGCGAAGCAGGCAAAGAGCGCGATGCCGAAGGAACAGCGGACGAGCAAGCCCCAGCGGACGAGGATGCCCCAGCGGAGGAGCAAGCGAGTCCCTACCCGCCAGCCGTCGCCGACCGTTACACCGCACGGCAAGGCTACGCGAACTATTTTCCGAACGTGCAGAAACAGCAAGAACTGGTCAAGGCGTTACGTCGCCACACGCCGCAAGCGCCATCGCGCGAAGCAAACGTCGACTGGATCATTCGCGGGGAGACCGTCGAGGAAACGCCCCGCCAATTGGAACTAACCCTCGGGGAATCGCAACAACGTCTGCAAGTTCGCTTGGGCGAAGAGACCGAATCGTTGGAACTGGCGCGGGCGTCCGAGCGCTTCGAAGCGATCGAGTCGCAATCGTTGGTCGCTTTACTGACCGCTTTTGACGCGTATCGCCGGATGCGACAACTCGGCCCGAAAGCGTACGGCGACACCTATTACTTGGGCACGATGCCCTTGCTGGGAGAACTTCCCTTGCGTGACGTGCTGGTCGGGACCGCCGGGGATATCGAAACGCGTTTTCTGCTCCATCCCCAATCGGCGCGGCTGGAGGCGATCGAGTGCTTCGCGACGCGAGATACCGATCCGGCGGAATTGATCTTTCGCTGGCCGGACGCCGCACCGGGGGACGCCTCTGCAACGCCCCTTCCGCTGACGGTCGCATTGCGTTTTGGCACCGAACCGCTGGTCACCTTTCGGGTGTCGAGCTGGGACGTTCAAGCAACGCCCGCCGTCCAGTAGCTCCGCGCGTCCGCTTCCCACGAAATGCAAGGAACCTCGATGGACCTGAATGCTGCCCGCGTCGCGGGCCTGCGCCCCCGCGGAGGATCGAATCCTGTCCGCAGGCTATCCCCGCTGGTGATCTTGCTGATCGCTTTGGGGCCCTCGCTGGCGGCTGCGCAGCCGAGCATGCAGCGGACGGTCCGCGACGCTCAGGAGCGGGTCGTCAAGATTTACGGCGCCGGCGGGATCGCCTCGCTGGAAGCCTACCAGAGTGGTTTCCTGGTCTCCCCAGAAGGCCACGTCGCGACCGCCTGGAGCTATGTCCTGGATGTTGAACCGATCGTGATCCTCGACGATGGGCGGCGGTTTGAGGCATCGATCGTCGGCTTTGAACCTCGTTTGGAACTCGCGATTTTAAAGGTCGATGCGAGCGGCTTGCCTTTCTTCCGGCTCGAGGAAAAATCGGCACCGCAGCCGGGGGAGCCGGTACTGGCGGTCAGCAATCTTTTCGGGATCGCTGCCGGCAATGAACCGGCCAGCGTGATGCGCGGGTCGATCGCCGCCGTCACCGATCTCGACGCCCGGCGAGGAACGTTTCAAACCGCCTACTCCGGTCCGGTCTACGTGCTCGATTTGGTCGCCAACAATCCCGGCGCGGCGGGCGGCGCGTTGGTCGATACCCAAGGCCAACTCGTCGGCATGCTTGGCAAAGAACTCCGGGATGCTTCGACCGGCGTCTGGCTGAACTACGCTTTACCCGCCAGCCAACTGAAAACCGCGATCGGCGACATCGTGGCGGGCCGGCAAAGTTCGCTGCCGCCGGAAAACCGGCCGCGTTTGCCCCGTGACCAGGCCCACAGCGCGGCCACGCTCGGCCTCCAGCTGGTCCCCGACGTGCTGGAAAAAACCCCGGCGTATGTCGATGCCATCGCGGCGGGTTCGCCCGCCGCCAAAGCCGACTTGCAGCCGGACGATTTGATCCTGTTGGTCGAGGAGATCCGGGTCGAAGGACAGGCCTCGCTACGGGAAACCCTTCGCACCATCGATCGCCGCGACCCGGTCGCGGTGACGATCCAGCGCGGCAGCAAAATCATTCCGATGACCCTTCAACCTCGCTAGTGCCGCCGAACCCATGCGCATGATTGCCGCCTGCCTGTTGCTCTGCCTCGTCTCGTGCGGCCCGCTCGAGTCGAACGCCGCCGAAAGGACCTTCGGACAAGCCGAAGCGCGTGCCGTTCGCGATGCGGTCGCCAAGGTCGCGAGCGCCGTTGTCCGTATCGAGCTGGTCGGGGTCGCCGAACAGGGGGGCGGTGGCGAAGTCGCCGCCGATGCCCCCACCGTGGGAACCGTCGTTGATCCTGCCGGATACATCCTCGCCTCCTCGCTGGTTGCCGCCCGTCCGGCAGCGTCGATCCTGGTCGTCTTTCCTGATGGTCGTCGGGCGACCGCCGAAATCGTGGCCCAGGATCAGAGTCGCGAATTGGTCCTGCTGAAAGTGGACCAGGACCAGCCGCTGGAGGCGATCGTGTGGTACCTGGACCAGCCCGCGACGGTGGGGCAGTACGCGATCGCGGTCGGCCGGATGGCCGATGCGGAGACCCCCGCGATCTCGGTGGGCATCATCAGCGCCCGCGACCGGTTGTGGGGCAAGGCGTTGCAAACCGATGCCCGGATCGCCCCCGCCTTCTACGGCGGTCCGCTGATCGATATTCGCGGCAACGTGCTTGGCATCGTCGTCCCGGCAGTGCCCGAACAGGGAGGCGCCGAGGAAAAGGCGGGCTGGTATGACTCGGGGATCGGATTCGCCATCGATTCCCGTTCCATCGCGCGGCGTCTGGAACGTTTGCGCGGAGGCCACGACATCCAGCAAGGCCTGCTGGGAATCGTCTCGGCCGACTCCGATCCCTACTCGGCGGGAACGCTGATCGAAGCGGTACGTCCGCGCTCGCCCGCGGAAAAAGCGGGGCTCAAAGGAGGTGATGAAATCGTCTCGATCGCCGGAACCGCCGTCAGCCATTACTACGAAATCCGCCAGCGTTTGGGACGGTTTGATGCCGGCGATGCGGTCCCGCTACGCGTCCGTCGCGACGGCGACACGCTCGACATGACCGCTCAGTTGGCCAGCGAAATCCCTCCGTTCGATCCACAGCGTCTGGGGATCTATGCGACATCCAGCGAGGATGGATTGGTGGTGACGGGCATCGTCCCCGGTTCGCCCGCGGCGGCGGAGCCAATGCTTCCTGGAGACGAGATCGTCCAGGTCGCCCAGCGCCCGCTTGCCACTGCCGCGGCCCTGCGGCGAAGGGTGATGAGCCATGATCCGGAAAGTCCTTTGAAGTTGACGATCAAGCGGGACGGGAAGGCTCAGGAATTGGAGGTTTCCACCGAATCGGTCGCCGGACCGATCGGCGAAATCGCCCCCCCACCGCTGGTAGCCGACGGCGACCAAGCTGCAGCCGAACCGCCGATCGCTTGGAAAGAAACCCACCTGACGCTTCCCGATGTGCCCAACAAGGCCGTCTCGTGGGCCCCGGGCGAGCCAGCCCAGGCCACGCTGCGTGGGCTGTTGGTGGTGATGGCCAATCCTGGAGCGGCACCCGGCAAACAATCGCTCGAGCGTTGGCGGGCCGCAGCCAAATCGCTGCAGGTGGGGGTGGTGATCGTCTTCGCCGCCGACAATGAACGCTGGACGCCGCCGGAAGCCGAAGTGGCCGGCCAGATCGCCGCTAAGCTGAGCCAGCAGTGGAAGCTCGATCGCGCCGCGGTCGGGGTGACCGGGGAGACGGCAGGTCCCAGCTTTGCCATGGCAATGGTGGTGGCAATCACGCAACAGGAATCGATTTCCGGCGTCTTCGTCTCTCCCGAGATGCGGCCTCCCGCGATCCGGCTCTCCGAAAACGATCCGGCCTTGCCCACCCAAGTGGCACTCCCCTTGCCCGCTGCCACGGAGCC
>CAYNVI010000406.1:0-4993 GCA_964400585.1 uncultured Pirellulaceae bacterium
CTCACTGGTGCTGGAACGCATCTTTGCGCTGCCGGGGATGGGCAGCCACTTTGTCGAAGCGGCGCTGCAGCGGGACCTTTCGCTGGCCATGGGAATGGTCCTGACCTACACCGTGTTGCTGTTCGCCATGAACACATTGGTGGACGTTTCGTATGCCGTGATCGATCCGAGGGTGAAACTGAAATGAGTCCCGACGATCCGCAGCAATCAGCCTATGGTCCGCCCGTCCCGCAGCGCGGGCGGTTAGAGGACGTGCTGGCGGAAGCCCAGGCGATCAAAGGCGTTTCCCTGTGGCAGGATGCCTGGAAACGGTTGCGGCGCAATCGCACCGCCATGGTTTCGCTCGGCTTTCTGATCCTGCTCAGCTTGAGCGCGATCTTGACCCCGCTGCTGCCGTTGCAAAGTCCGCTCGACAAGGATCTCCAGAACCGTCGTTTCCAGCCGCCGACAGCGGCCTCCTTTCAGATGGGGGCACGCCCCGGTCTGAAATTCAAGGACAATAGCCTGGTCGCCCAGTTGCAGGCGTTCGAAAAAAAGACCGCAGCGCTCCGCGCCGAGGCGGCCGCGGCGCCGCCCGCAGAACAGGCGGAACGTTACGAGGCGATCGAGGAACGAATCCGTATCGAGCACCCGTTCAACCAGTTGTGGAACGAGCTGGGGCCCATCAGCTGGTGGATGACCCGGATGCGGGTTCGCGTTTTCGGCGACTATGCCATCCCTTCGCTGGCCGGCACCGATGAACTGGGGCGGGACCTGTTGGCCCGCTTGTTCTGGGGGGCCCGCGTTTCGCTGCTGGTCGGCCTGGTGGCCACCCTGGTCAGTCTGTTGATCGGGGTGGCTTACGGCGCGATCGCCGGCTATTACGGCGGTGCGGTCGATGCGGTGATGATGCGGATTGTCGACCTGCTCTATTCCGTCCCCTTCATCTTTGTCGTCCTTTTCCTGATGGCCGTTTTGCAAGAGGACACGACCCGCCTGTGGTTAGAAGGCTGGGGGATCGACCAATTGACGATTTTTTACATGGTGATCGGGGCGATCTACTGGTTGACGATGTCGCGGGTGGTCCGGGGACAGGTGATGTCGTTGCGGGCCGAGCAGTTTGTGGAGGCCGCTCGGACGGTCGGGGCCTCGCAGATGCGGATCGTCTTTCGCCATTTGATTCCCAATGTCCTGGGCGTCGTGATCGTCTACCTCACCTTGACGATCCCGGCGGTGATGCTGTTCGAGGCTTTTTTGTCGTTTTTAGGCTTGGGCGTGGCCCCGCCCGATGTCTCCTGGGGGATGCTGATGCAGGACGGCGTCAAGGCGCTCTCCAGCGTTAAAACCTTCTGGTGGATGGTCGCTTTCCCCGGGTTGGCACTCGCCGCCACCTTGTTTGCTTTGAACTTTTTTGGGGACGGGTTGCGCGATGCGCTCGACCCGAGGATGAAGAATCGCGCATGAATCAGCCGGTCCTCAACGTCGAGAACTTGCAGGTCAGCTTCCGCACCGATGATGGGCTGGTGCGGGCGGTCCGGGGGGTCTCCTTCGATATCCAGGCCGGGGAGACGGTCGGACTGGTCGGTGAAAGTGGCTCGGGAAAAAGTGTCACCAACCTGGCGATCATGGGGCTTGTTCCCAAGCCGCCGGGGGTCGTGGAAGGGGGGCATGCCTGGTACGGCGAGCAGGACTTATTGGCGATGTCCCATGCCCAGCTTGGCCGGATTCGCGGGCACAAGATCGCGATGATCTTTCAAGACCCGATGACGGCCCTGAACCCGCTGATGACGATCGGTCAGCAATTGACCGAGGTCACTCGGCGGCACCTGGGAATCAACCAAAAGGAAGCGAACCGCCAGGCGATCGAAATGCTCGATCTGGTAGGGATCAGCGGAGCCGCCAAACGGCTGCGTTCGTATCCCCATGAATTCAGCGGCGGGATGCGGCAACGCGTGATGATCGCGATGGCGTTGTCATGCGAACCTGACATCCTGATCGCGGACGAACCGACCACCGCCCTAGATGTTACGATCCAGGCGCAAATCCTCGATTTGCTGCGTGACCTGCAACAGCGTCGTGGCACTTCGATCATCATGATCACGCATGACTTGGGGGTGGTTGCCAACATCTGCCACCGCGTGATGGTGATGTATGCCGGCCGGATCGTCGAAAAGGCCGACGCGGTTCCGCTCTTTCAAGAGCCTCGTCATCCTTACAGCGAAGGGCTGTTGGCCTCGATCCCTCGCTGGGATCAAGACGACAGCGAACTCCTGCAGGCGATCCCCGGACAACCTCCCGATCTTGCCCACCTGCATCCAGGCTGCTCGTTCCAACCTCGTTGCCCGTACGCCGAGGCTCGCTGCCGGGAGGAAGATCCCGGTCTGCTGCCGATCGCCGATGCGGAACAGCGACTGGCTGCCTGTTGGTTTGATATCCGCCAGCGGCAAGGGCAATGGCAAACGGTCGGCGGCGAGGAGAATGTCGAATGAATGCCCCTGTGACCGGGCCACGCGGCAACGCCGCCGCGGCCCCGAAAGTGCCGCAAGACGCCGCGTTATTGGAGGTCTCAGGCCTTCGCGTCCATTTCCCTTTTTCGCGTGGCAGCCTGCTGAAGCCCGAACATGGGGTGGTCCGAGCGGTCGACGGCGTTTCCTTTAGCTTGCGGGAAGGGGAAACGCTAGGATTGGTCGGCGAATCGGGATGCGGCAAATCGACGACAGCGCGGGGGATCATCAATCTGGTCAAGCCGACCGCCGGTTCCGTCAAGTTGGCGGGACGCGAGATGGTGGGGTTACGCGAAGCGCGAATGCGACCGTTGCGACGTCAAATCCAAATGGTGTTTCAGGATCCGTTCGCCTCGCTCAACCCTCGCATGACGGTCGGTAAGATCATCGGCGAACCGCTCGCGATCCACCGCTTGGCCGCAGGACGCGAGCGGAAATTGGAGATCCTCCGGTTGATGGAACTGGTCGGGTTGAATCCCCGCTTTTTGAATCGCTACCCGCATGAGTTTTCCGGCGGACAACGGCAACGGATCGGGATCGCGCGGGCCCTGGCGGTGAATCCGAAAGTCATCCTTTGTGACGAACCGGTCTCGGCGCTCGACGTTTCGATCCAGGCTCAGGTGATCAACCTGATGATGGACCTGCAACAAAAACTGGGCGTCGCCTACTTGTTCATCGCCCATGACCTGGGGGTCGTGCGGCACATTGCCCACCGGGTGGGCGTGATGTATCTGGGACGAATCGTGGAACTGGCTCCGGCCCGCCAGTTGTACAACGACCCCAAGCACCCTTATACGCAAGCCCTCCTGTCGGCTGTGCCGGTGCCCGATCCGTCCGCCCAGGAACACCGCCAGCGGATCATCCTGCGGGGAGAAGTCCCCACCCCCGATCGCGAATATCCTGGTTGCGCCTTCGCCGCCCGCTGTCCGATCGCCGAACCGCGTTGCCAGCAGGTGGTGCCGGTATTAGCGGACAAGCCCCACGCGGCTGCTTGCCTGGTCAATGATCCCGACGCCAGCTAACCGGCATGATGGAGGGCGGCGGCTGATCCGAAGTCGCGTTTTTGTAAGCTTGCCAGTCAGGCTGGCGAATGGCTGGCGAACCACTTGGCGACCTCGCGCAGGCCCGCCACCGCATCGTCCAGCGGCCAGTATTCCAGGCCCACGAAGCCTTCGTAATCCGTTTGACGGATCGCTTCGAAAATCGAGGGATAATGCAGTTCGCCACGGTTCAGTTCATGGCGTCCCGGGTTCCCGGCGGCGTGGAAGTGCCCGATCTGAGAGACATGGCTTTCCAGGTTGCGGATCACGTGGCCTTCGCTGATCTGCTGGTGGTAGATGTCGAACACGACCTTGACGTGGTCGCTGCCGACCGCGTCGATGATTTCGAAGGCTTCGTCGCTGCGGACCAGATAGTAGCCCGGATGGTCGATCAATTCATTGAGCGGTTCGATGACCAGAGTCACTCCGGCGGCTTCCAGCCGTGGGGCAGCCGCGCGGAGGCCGGCAATCAGGCTGGCACGCTGGTCCTGGCGGGGGACTCCTGGCAGCGCATCGCCGACCTGGGAGATCAGCGTGGGGCAGTCGAGTCGCTGGGCCGCGGCGATCGACGCTTCCAGTCCGGCCAGGTAGGCATCACGCTGCTGGGGATCGACGAGGCTGATGAACTTGGTGCAGCAGGCAGCGATTTGCATCTGTTGAGCATCGCGAGCCCGCAGGATCTCGTCGAGATCCTTGTCCCACCAGCCCCAGAATTCGAACGCTTCGATCCCGGCCGACGCGGTCGCCGCGATCGCAGCGGCGGGAGATAGGTTTTCGAAGACCGCGTCGATACATACCGAAGGGCGGAGGTGTCGGGGCATGAGGATCGTGACCTTTCAGCGACGGGCGAATATCAAAACGAATCGGGGTTACGTCAGCAGGCCGGAAAGCATCCCGGTGCTGTCGGCAAACCGAGGCAGGTCGACCCCCAGGCAACGTGCCTGGGTCAGCCAGAGGTTTGCCAGAGGCGTGCCATCGGGGCAATTCACATGACTGCCGGTGCGCACCGTGCCTGCTCCCTTGCCGGCGACCACGATCGGCAAGTCGTTGTATTGGTGCGTGGCGCCGTCTCCCAGCCCCGATCCGTAGGTGAAGAGCGTGTTGTCCAGCAACGTGGACCCGTTCGCTTCCTCAATCTGGTCCATCTTCTCGACCAGGTACGCGTACTGCTGCATATGGAATCGGTCCAGTTCCAGCAATTGGTCACCGAATCGCCTCTGGTCATGCGACATTTGATGGTGGCTGACCGGTTTATCGAACAAGCCTTCGTAGGTGAAGGGGGTATTCCACCGTTCGGGCGCGACCATCAAGCTGGCGACCCGGGTCAGTCCGGTCTGCAGCGCGACGATCATCAGGTCGCCCATCAAGCGGATGTATTCGCCGCGGGGAAGGAGCGATTCGGGGGGCGCTTCCGGAGCGATCTGCTGCAGTTCCCGCGTCATCGCTTCAAGACGAGACATCTGCAATTCA
>CAYNVI010000407.1:0-4989 GCA_964400585.1 uncultured Pirellulaceae bacterium
CCAAAGTCGGCCGAGGCCGGCTGGAGCGTGGCGAAGTTAACGACGAGCAGGGTAGTCGCGGCGAGCAGCAGCTTGCGCATCGGAGCACCTTCCTGGCTTGAGAATGAAGAAGCGGACCTGGCGGTCTGGCAACGCACGACCGCCCCGCCGCCACGGTGGCGGCGGCGGGCTCGATCGGGCGGGTCCGCAAAGGTTCATCTGCCCTGTGACGTGGTGACCTGAACCACTTTGACCGCGAGGCCGGTGCCGCGGCGGGGGAACCTGAAAGACTTGGGTGTCTCCACCCTACAAACATGCCTGCGCCGTCGCGGCGGGCAAGCCAAAAGGAACCAGCCGCGGGCAAATTGCCCCCGGCCGATCGGCCGCGTCCGGAGGACCGCCAGGGTCGCCGGAACCGCCAAAGTTTCGCAGCCCCTCCCCTGGCCTGGCGAAAAAGGCGTCGCCTGGTGAACCACGGCAGCCAAGACGGATCCTGCGGCGGACCGATTTGCATCGCCGCCCCCTGCTCCGCCCCGCCTTCAGGTGTCGGCGGCCGCCCACGAGGAAACGGTCCGCAACAGGGACTCGCGAATCTGCTGCTGCCGGCTTTCGGAGCGGAGCTGCGCGCCGCTCAATTCGCTGACGTAAAAGACGTCGACCACCTGATCGAGATGGGTGGAAATCTTGGCGAAGTGCAAGACGACTTCGTGCTCCACCAATTGCTGGGCGACACTGTAAAGCAGCCCGGGGCGATCGTAGGCGAACAGCGACAGCACCGTGTACCGCTCGAACGTCTCATTGTCGAACAGGACCCGATCGGGCAGCAGCTCGACGCACTCCTCACGCTGGTCCGCGGGGCTCTTCCAGACCCGCCGGAAACTGGGGGTCCGCGGCTCCTGGTCTTCAACCGCCGCCCGCACGCGGCGGCAGACGTCGTCGCTGCGCGAAGCCGGCGGCTGGCCGGCAAAGTCCGCATCCTTGACGACAAACGAATCCCACACGATGTCAGGCTGCAGCGATTCGATTTCGGCCCGCTGGATCTCCAACCCCGCGGCGGTGAACGCCCCGGTGACGCGGGCGAAGGTCCCGATCGGCCGCCGCCCCTGACGCCGCACCAGCGTGTATTCGGTGGCGTCCTGCTCGGGCAAGTACCGATGCCAACAGACCGAGTAGGTCCCTTCGTCGTCGAGATCGCCGACCTGCTGCAGGTGCCCGGCCAAAGCCTCCGGCGATTCGTGCTGCATTAGCAAGCCGGGCATGCTGCTTAACACCTGATGGCTGAGGGGCGGCGCATGGTGCTGCTCGAGCAGCGCGGCGATCTGGCTGCGGAGCGCCTCGGTCGCCTCATCGGGTTCCCCCGGCAGGTTGCCGGTCAGGAAGTAGTCGCGGGTCCGCTTGTAGAGGTCCTCGATCAGTCCGAGCTTCCAATCGGTCAGGACGCCCGGTCCGACGGCCATCAGGTCGGCCACCGTATGGACCGTCAGCAGGTCGAGCATCCGCGGGGTCCCGACCGTCGCCGCAAATTTCGAGACGACCTCCGGATCGCTGATGTCATGCCGGAAGGCGGTATGGCTGAGGGTCAGATGGAGTAGGACCAATTGGGCGATCAACTCGGTCGCTTCGTTGTCGAGTCCCAACAGGCTGCCCGTTTCGCGCGCGATCCGGGCTCCCACTGCACAGTGCTCCTCGACGTAACCTTTTCCCAAGTCGTGGATCAACAAGGTCAGATGCAACAAACGTTTGTCTTTGATCCCCCGGTAGATCTCGCCGATCGTCCCCTCGGCGTTTTCAAACTTGGTGGCCGCTTCGACCGCGCGGATCGAATGGGCGTCGACGGTGTACTTGTGATAGTCGTTGAATTGCAGCAACCCGCGGGCGTGCTTCATCGCGGGGATGATTTTTTCGAGCACCCGCAGCTCGTGCAGACGACGCAGCAGCGAGGCCAACCGTCCCGGGCGGCTGAGCAGCGAGAGGAACCGCTCGGTCGTCTCTTCATCGGGGGTTCCCGGAGGCCGCAACTGCATCGCCCGGCGGATCTCCTGCCAGGTCGTGTGGGCGATCCGGCGACGATAGCGGTTGGCCAGGTCCATCAGCCGCAGGACACTCGGCAGGTCCGTGGCAAACCGCGGCAGCACCCGCGGATCGACCCAGATGTGATACGGGCCGATGCGGATGTCGGCATCGGTGTTCCGCGACAAGAGGAAATCGACCGAGCGGGTCAGGAGCGGACGCCGCCGGCTGTTGGCGAGGAAATGAGCCGCCGCGTAACGCACGTTGCGGGTGTGTTCGAAATACTCCCCCATGAACTGCTCGACCGGCAACCGGCCTTCCGCCGCCAGATACCCCCACCGCTCGGCCACCTGCATCTGCGTCGGGCGGTCGAGCACGTCCTGGTTCTTGCCGTGGAGAAAATGGAGCTCATTGCGGAGACGCAGCAGGAACGAGTAGGCGGCGCGGAGGTTCCGGTAATCGTCCTGGGGTAGTTCGCCCGTGCCGACCAGTCGCTCCAGGTCGGTCTCGCCGAAACAGGCGAACCCGACCCACCGGATCAACTGGATGTCTCGCAGCGCACCGCGTGACCGCTTCACATTGGGGCGGAGCAGGTAATTGGTCTCGCCCCATTTGCGGCGTTCCTCCCGCCGCGACTGCTCGATCGCCGTCAGCAAGCGGCTTTGACGGCGCTGGGCGCCGCGGCGGAGCCGATTGAAATAGCGCTGGTACAGCTGGATGCTGCCCCCCAACCAGCGCGATTCGGCCAGCCCGGTGAAGATCGTCGCATCTCGCCAGGCCCATTCCCGCGCCTGCCGCGTCGTCCGCACGGTGAACCCCAGCTGCAGGCCGGCATCGACGATGTCCTGCGTCAGCCGCCGCGCAAGCGGTTCGATCGAGCGGTTCGCCCGCACCGTCGGGACGAGCATCAGGTCGACATCGGAATAGGGGGCGAGGTCGCGCCGGCCATAGCCGCCGATCGCGACCAGGCAGACCTGCGAGGCCCACGCTTCGGAAGCGAATGCCTGCTGGCTCGAACGCCAGAGATCCAACACGATGCCGTCGACCAGGTCGGTCATCGAAGCGGAGATTTGCGGACCGGGCGTTCCCGATTCGTGTTGCAGACGGATCTTTTCCCGCCCCGCCCGTAAACGCTCGCGGGTCGTCAGCACGGTCGAGCGAAGCGAGGATCCCGATCCGGATGCCATGCGGGCTCCTTGTACCAGCGGCGCTAAAGCGCTTCTTCGCCCCGCTCCCCGGTCCGGATTCGGATCGAATCCTCCAGTTCGCTGACAAAGATCTTGCCGTCGCCGATCTGACCGGTCTGGGCGGTCTGCAGGATGGTATCGATCACCGTCTGCAGGTTCTCGTTGGTGCAGATCACTTCGATCTTGACCTTGGGGACGAAATCGATCGCGTACTCGGTCCCGCGATAGATCTCCGTGTGCCCTTTCTGACGCCCAAATCCCCGAACCTCGCTGACCGTCATGCCGTGGATGCCTTGCTCGGTCAGGGCATTCTTGACGTCTTCCAGCTTGAAATGCCGGACAATGGCTTCAACTTTTTTCACAGCGGCGGTTCCTCGCGGCAGACAGGGATGAACGAGTTCGACGTCGGCAGCAGCCGCTCCGCTCCCCCCACGACCGTGATCCCGGCGAGGGGGGAGACAAGCGACAGCACCCTGCCGAAGTCGCTTGATTGTAACGTATCCCCAAGCGGTCGCGAGCGGGCCCTGGCCCGCAAAACCAGCGTCGCCCCCGCGTCAGGCTTTCCTCCGCTGGACTGGGCCCCGCGCGGCCGCTACAGCGTCGGTTTCTCCCACTTCGTCTCGCCCCACCCCGCCACCTGGTTCGCGGCCCGCGCCAAGACGAAGAGCAAATCGCCGAGACGATTCAGGTAGATCATCAGCTCCTGCGAGACCTTCGTTTCGTGATGCCGGACCAGCGTGACCGCGCGTCGCTCGGCCCGCCGGCAGACCGCCCGGGCGATGTGCAACTGCGCGGCTGCCGGATGCCCCGCCGGTAAGATAAAGTGCCGCAGCGGCTCCAACCGCTGTTCGTGCTCGTCGATCCAACCCTCCAACCGCCCGATATGCGCGGCGCCGATGATCTGCAAGCCGTGCTGATCGGGATCCGGTGTCGCCAATTCGGCTCCGATGGAGAACAATTCGCTTTGAATCGATTCCAACTGCTGGTCGATCGCCTCGCCCGGGCCGGCAGCCCGGGCAGCCCCCAACAGGGCATTGAGTTCATCGACGGTCCCGTAGGCCTCGATCCGGTCGTCATCCTTGGCGACGCGGGGGCCGCCGAACAAACCGGTGCTCCCCTGATCCCCCGCGCGGGTGTAAATCTTCATGCTGGATTCCTTGGTAGCGGTTGTGAATTGCGTTCTTTGTAGGGCAGCCGGCGAGCGTGACAAGCTCGCCGCCGCTTCGCGAACGATCAAGCCCTCGCCCCACCCCGTCCCCTCCCCTTCTCTCTCATCAGGAACGCTGCCGTGGCAAACCCCAACGTTGTGGAGGCAGCGGGCGTGCTCCTGCTGACCCGAGCACGCCCCCGGCAGTTTTTGCTGATGCGCCATCCCGATCGCTGGGATCTTCCCAAAGGCCATGCCGAGCCAGGCGAATCCGCCCGCCAGACCGCCCTGCGGGAGACGAGCGAAGAGACCGGCCTCGGCCCCGCCGCGATCGCCCTCGAGCCGGACTTCCAGTTCCACACCGAATACGAGGTGCGATATGCCGATCAACCCGACCCGCCGCGGACCAAGCGGCTGACGATTTTTCTCGGCTGGATCGACCGCCCGCGGGAAATCGCCTGCACCGAGCACAGCGGATACCGCTGGTGGCCATGGAGCCCCCCCCACGCGATCCAGCCCGAGACCATCGATCCGCTCCTCTCGGAAGTCGCGCGGTACCTCGCCGAGTAAGCCGTGGGCGGAAAATCGCCCCCCCGCGAAACTATTTCGCAAGCGATTTTGCGAAATATCGCGATTCGACCGTTGACGCCCCCCGGCCCCGAGCTA
>CAYNVI010000408.1:0-4977 GCA_964400585.1 uncultured Pirellulaceae bacterium
GTTCCTCGTGGGTCAGCGTGGGCGATTCCCCTGTCGTCCCCACCGGCACCAGGCAGTTGGTTCCGGCTTGGACCTGAAAGTCGATCTGTTCGCGCAGCTTGGCGTAATCGACTTCTCCGTCTTTAAACGGCGTCACGATGGCGACCGACAAGCCGGCGAAATCCGAACCCTTGCGCGAGGACATAGCGATACTGGTGCTGGAGGGGGGTGGGGCCAAAAAGCGGGCGAGCAAGCGAGCCCGAGTCAGGAGGCCCCAATTTGCCACACCGCACCACTTTTCGGCAAGCCGCCCACCGCGGCCTGCTCGGTCGGTGCGCGTCTGTGCCGAAACAGCGTCTGAGCCGAAAACGCGTTACAGCCCCCCTCCCTCGCCCGTGACCGGTCGCTTATCCAAAAAACAGCGTCATCAGAGATGTGTATCACTGACAGGCCCGTGACCCCTCCCGCGCCCGCTAAGATGACCTGAACGGCATATCCGCTGGGGGGCAGGCGGCAACCGGCCCGCTCCCGGCGGTTCCCGGCTTGTCTTTGTGACGGCGGGTGCCATTAGTTAAACATGCCATCGATCGAAAGACGCCGGCTTGGATAGCGTCCAGGCGGGGCTGTGCAGCTGGAGAACGTCCGGCTGGAGGACGGCTCCTTTCGCAGAAGGCAGGCCGAGCACCATGCGGGCTCCGGCAGTAGATTCGAAACTCAGTGAGGGAGAATCGCCGATGCGGGGATACCAAAGGCGATCGGCTTGGGTTCGCTGGCTCGGCGGGGCCTTGCTGGCGTTGGCAGGGCTGCCGGTCGGGACCGCGCTGGCGGGGCCGCCGCCAGCTCCGGCGATCGAGCCGGGCGGATCGGTTGCCGGCGGCGCCCCGGCGGACCCGCTCGCTTCCTTTGATGCCCAGGTCCAGCAGGTGGTCCGCCAGGTGTCGCCGGCGACAGTCGGGGTGAGCGGAGGCAGCGGGGTGATCGTCAGCTCCGACGGGTTGGTTTTCTGTGTGGCCCATGTGGGCCGATCGGCCGGTCGGCGGCTGCGGGTGACCTTGGGAGATGGTCGGCGGGCGACGGCCCGCGTGGTGGGGACGCACGAGGGGATCGACGCGGCGGTGTTGCAACTCGCCGGCGAGGGGCCTTGGCCCTTTGTGCCGATCGAGCTCGAGGCCCCGGCCGCACCGGGCGACTGGTTGCTGACGCTCGGTTATCCGGTCTCTTACCAGCACGGACAACCGCCGGCGGTCCGCATCGGCCGCTGCCTGCGGCGTGCGGCCAATGCATTGGTGAGTGATTGTCCGATCATGGGAGGCGATTCGGGCGGGCCGGTCTTCGATCTGCAAGGCCGGCTGGTCGCGATTTCCAGCCGCTGCCGCGATGATGTCCGCACCAACCTACATGTTCCGGTTCAGCTGTATCATCAGCATTGGCAGCGGCTTGTTTCGGGCCGCGATTGGGATTTCGGAGCGCGGCATCGGTCGCTGCCCCGCCGCCCCGAGTGGGACGATGCCGCGCGGGCGGCGTCGTGGGAAAGTGCGGCGGCTTTCCCGCAAGGGACCGCTCCGGACCGCGTGGTGGTGCGGAAACCATCGGTTGCTGCCCCGGGCGAGGTGGACCGAGTCGGTCTGCGTGATGCGTTGCCTCAACGAGGCGCGCAGACGCAGCCGGGACGCGAAGCGCCCGCTGTCCTGGCGTTGCTCGAACCGGCCGTGGCCGCGGCCCGCGCCAGCTCAGCCGAGTTGCTGATGCAGGGAGCCAAGGTCGGCCTCGCCACCGTGTTGGCGGGGCAGGAGCGGTTGCCGGAGCAGGGTCTCGGGGGCCCGCCCCGTTTCGTGGTGAGCAAAGCGAGCCGGCTGCCGGACGCCTTGCGGGGATCTCCTGTCACGGTCCGGCTGAACGCGACAGCCGCGGACAAGGGATCCGGCCGTGAACTGGCCGCCGATTGGTTGGGGATCGATCGGGAACTCGACCTGGTCGTCTACCGAATCCGCGAGGCGGTCGACTTGCCGGCGGAGGCTTCGCGTCCGCCCTCGATCACGGAGGGACGCGGCGCCGTGACCCAGCAGGCAGGGCCGTTTCACTGGGCGACGCAGACTTTGGAGGAGGCCCTCCAGCCTGGGGCGTGGTTGGTGACGACGACCGGCGGCGGGAACGCCAGGGTCGGATTCGTCAGTGCCGGCCCGCGGTCGTTTCCGTTGCGTCAACCCGATCTTCGTCGGGATCGTCCGATGTTAGGCGTTTCGGTCGCCCCCGACGCGGGCGGGGCCCGGGTGACGCAAGTCGTCCCCGGCAGCGGCGCTTCGGAGGGGGGGCTGCAAACAGGCGACGTGATCCGCGAACTCGATGGAGCAGTGGTCCAGTCGGCCGACGAGTTGGTCTCGATCGTCGGCCGCCGGGCGGTGGGCGAGGTCCTTTCCTTGGTGTGGCAGCGGGAGGGCGAGACGCAGCGGGCGGAGGTCACGCTGGGCGCCTTCCAGAGGCAAGCGACGCAACCGGGACGCTACGATCGCTGGGGAGGGGGACCGTTCAGCGCGCGGCGGTTCGATATCCCCGCGGTCCTCTCCCACGACATCCCGCTCGCTCCCGAAGACTGCGGCGGGCCCTTGTGCGATCGCCATGGCCGCTTGGTCGGCATCAACATCGCCCGCGCGTTGCGGGTGGCCACCTATGCCGTGCCGATCGAGCGGGTGTGGCAAGCGATCGCCGATCTTCAGGCGATTTAAGCGAGGCGCAACCGTTCGGGCGGGCGTGGCAGAGCTTGTCAGGTGGTCCCGGGCGGCGAAACCCGCTCGTCCGCTGAGTGGCTCCGCGTCCGCGGGGGCGTCTGACGGGGCGTCGCTTCAGCCGACCAGGTCGCTTCAGCCGACCAGGTCGAGGATCCGCCGCATTTCGGCGACCGCTTCGCGAAAGCCCACCATGACGGCGCGGGCGACGATGCTGTGGCCGATGTTCAGCTCGCCCATTTCCGGCAAGGCAGCCACCGGCCGCACGTTGTGGTAGTTCAGCCCATGGCCCGCATGCAGCCGCAGGTCGGCTTGTCGAATCTGCCTGCCCGTGAGGGCGAGTCGTTGGAGTTCCGCCTCCCGTTGCGTTCCCTTGGCCAAGGCGTAGGGACCGGTGTGCAATTCCACGGCGTCGACGCCGAGGGCGATGGCGGCGTCGATTTGCGGAGGCTCGGGGTCGAGGAAGAGGCTGACCAAGATCCCGGCCTCGCGGAGCCGCGCCACGGCGTCGGCTACCCGGCTCGGATCGGCGGCGACATCGAGTCCCCCTTCGGTCGTGACTTCTTGGCGGTTTTCGGGGACCAGCAACGCCCAGTCGGGGCGGTGCTGGCAGGCGATCGCCAGCACATCGTCGCGGCAGGCGATTTCCAAGTTGGTGCGGACCGAGACCGTCTGCATCAGGACTTCGACATCGCGTTGCTGGATGTGCCGCCGATCTTCGCGGAGGTGGAAGGTGATCCCGTCGGCCCCTCCCTGCTCGGCCAGCGCCGCAGCGATCACCGGATCGGGTTCGTAGGTCTTTCTGGCTTGGCGAACGGTCGCCACATGATCGATGTTGACACCTAATTGAATCATCAAGGCGACTCCGCAGATGGCAGGTGATGTTCGGTAAGGAAGTTTTGGAGCCACCGCATTTCGCCGGCCAGGTCTTCGACCAGTCCGCGGTTTTGGAGCTCTTCGGGGAGCACGCTCCAGGCGTACGTTTCGACTTCCACATGTCCGGCAAAGGCGGGACCGTCGGGGGCCGCGAGCGTTTGCAGGGCATCGCCGATCGCCTGGCGGGTCGTCGCCAGCTCCGCGAGCCGCTCCAGAAAGATCGGCACGTGGAAATGGATCCTCCAGCAGCGGTCGGTCAAGGTCGACGGATCGGGGCCGAGGCAGGCGGGCAGGTCTTCGCCGAGGGAAAAGCTTCCGGCCGCATCGAGGCGGCCGGTTTGATGGAGGTAACGATCTTCCGCGAAGCCTGCCAGCTGCTTCATCGCTGCTTGGCGCTGCGCAGTCTCCATCGTCTGCCAGGGGACTTCGATCGCATTGCTGACCTGCACCTTGCCGACCCCCAGGCCTGCCGCGGTGTACTGCCGGAGGACGGTGGCCTGGTCCTCGAACATCACGGCCGAGTGGCAGACGTCATGGCAGACGGTCAGGTAGCGGCGATGCGAGGTCTCGGGCAGATGGTCGTCGAAGAACCCGATCATATCCTCGCCGCGGTCGATCAAGCACCCCGGTTCAGGCTCGATCGCGACCACGATCCGCCGCCCCTGTTCCCGTTCGATCCGTGCCAGATGCTCGCTCAGCTCGCGCAGGTGTTGGCCCGCCCGTCCGATCGCGGCGGTATCGCTCGCCTCGCTGGGCCAGCCCAGCGGGAGCGTGCTGATCGAGCCGGTCGCCTCGGCCGGGAGCAAACGGGCGAGGATCGTTGCCAGCTGGCGGGTGTAGTCGAGCCGCGCGGTTTCCCACCAGGCCGGCGTATAGACCTGGTGTTTGACCACCGCCTGGTGGAAGTTGGCGTAGGGAAAACCGTTGATCGTGTAGGGGGTCAGCTGCCGCGCCTGCAGCCACTCGCCAAAGTCCTGGGCGGTGGAGCCCTCCACCAGGCTGGCGGCGGCTTCGGCCGGGATCCAGAGTCCGACCCCCATGGGGGCGGTCCCGAAGGCGGCCGCGCGGACCGGCACGGCATAGCGATCCAGGTTCGCCTGGATCGTTTCCAGGTCGGTGCCAGCGTGCACGTTCGTGCAATAGCCGAGGGTCCAGGCGTCGGTCACGTCTCACGCGGGGGGTAGGAGGATCGGAAACGGATGGGCAGGGGCAAAGAATGGAGCAATTCGGCGGCGGCTTCAATAGCCCCCGCCTCCGGGTGGGCATGCGGGGCGTGGCGGTGGCCCCTGCGATCGGCGGCCGACGCGATTAAGATAAGCAACGTCTTCCCGCCGCCCCTTTCAAGAGAACGTCACCGAGCGATGAACCAACCGCGAACGCCCGTCCTTCGTTTTTCGAT
>CAYNVI010000409.1:0-4960 GCA_964400585.1 uncultured Pirellulaceae bacterium
ACGAAATGCCCGGGCAACCCGATCCCCTCGACGGTCACGCCCAACCGCCGCGCCAAATCGATGTACAGAATCGACAGCGTGATCGGCAGCCCCTCCCGCTCGTCGATCACCCGGTGCAAATGGCTGTTGGCAGGGTGGTAGTACTCATCGCGTCCGCCGTGAAAGCCGTTTTCCTCGAACAGGTACTGATCCAGCGCAACCATCCGGGCGGCCGCCGTCGCCTCTTCGGAGAGTCCTTCGCGGACCTCGGACGCCATCTGCTCGAGCCGCTGCAGGTAGCTGTCGATATCGAGGGCCGGTGCGTCCAAGGCGGCGATCAACAACGCCCCCCGCGCCAACGCATCCGCCCCTTCGTGCTCGAGCACTCCGGACAACCGTTGGAGCACCGGCATCAGCCGAACGTCGGCAGCCAACCGCTCGATGCGGGCGACGCGGCGCTGGAGTGCAAAGGCTTCGCGGTCGAGCTGCCGGGCAATCGCCTCGCTGTTCTCGGCCGCGGCCTGCAGCTGCTCGGCGGTGACCGTTTCCAACTGCTGGGGCTTTTCCCGCAACTCCGCCAACCATGCTCGATTGAGCTCGTTTAACGGCGGGGTCGCCAGGTCGTCGGCGACGGCAAAGCGACGGAATTCGGCTTCGGTTTCCCGAAATTTGGCCAAGCCGACACGTCCCTGCGAGAAGGTTTGATCGTGGGAAGCGATCACCTGTTCGCCATTGACATAGCAGCGGATCTGGTCGTCGGTGATCCGGACCCGTAAGCGATTCCAGTCGCCGGGGCGGTAAGCGTCCGAATCGACTTCGGCCAGCACCTCCCAGGCGAAGACATCGGCCCCGCGAAAGGCGCTCAGCCGCAGATTCCCGCCACTCGGGTAGAACCCATAATGGCGATGCTGTCCATCGCTATGAAACACCAGGCCGGCGGCTCCGCTTTCCTCCCCCAGCCGCACATCGACCGCGACATCGAAAGGCGTCGCAGGAGCAGCCGGCCTTTGGAGACAGAGCGTTCGTCCGCCGAACCCTTGCCCAGCACCTCCGACGGCGATCCTCCCGGCCCGCTGCTGCCAGAGACCTCCGAACAAGGTTTCCCACTGGGCTTGATCGAGCCGGCCCAAGCGGACCCAGCGATCGATCGCCACCGGGTTCGGTTCGTTCTGGAGACGCCGCAAGCCGCCGATCGGGATCGCAAACCCGAGGTTATCATCGACCGCCGATTTCATGTTCAGGATCCCGTGGACCCGACCTGCCAGGTCGACCAACGGGCCTCCGCTGTTGCCGGGCTGGATGGGAATCGCCAGCTGGATCAATTCCCGCCCTTCGACCTCGCGAAACGCCGAGACGACGCCTCGCACGACACTGTTGCGGAGTCCTAAAGGGTTGCCCAGGGCGACGATCGGGCGGCCCGGTTTCAGCGTGCCGGCTTCGGCAAGCTCCAAGGCGGGCAACGTGTGGCCTTGCGGATCGATGCGGATCAACGCCAGGTCGGCTGCCCGATCGGAAGCCTCGACCGCCAGAACCGGGGCCCGACTTTCGTCGCTGAGCTGGACCTCGAAGCGACGCCCTTCGGCGATCACGTGCAGGTTGGTCGCGATCAGCCCGCTGGAATCGATCACAAAGCCGGTGCCTACCCCCAGTTCATCCCCGTCACGCCCCTCGGTGCGGATCGTCACGACCGAGGGCCGCAGCTTCTCCACCAGGGCTTCCACCGAAACCGGCGGGGAGCCTGCTTCGCCGGCCACGGACTCGCCCGCCGCTTCCTCCACCGGCGGATTCTCGGTGGTCCGATTCTGGGCGATCGCCGGCAGGCAACTGACCAGCAAAGCCATCGCCAACCATGGCACGCGTGCCGTCGCGAGTCGCCACACCGCTGCCCCTGGGGAAGCCGATACGAGGTTCATCCAGTCACCTTGAAGATTCGAAAGCGGTAGGAAAGCGTCTGTCCAGCTAAACAATCAGCAAAAAACAAGGGTCGCACATTCCTCAGGAAAAGCGGATCGCTGCCAGACCGGCACCTGGGGCGGGACTGCCGGCCGCGGTCACTGGCCCCTGGGGGGCTCCGAACGCGGCTCCGTCGGCGGGCCGGTTCGGCTGGGCCCTCTCCCCACTCGCTCGGTGTCGATCGTGGCATCGACCACCGCGCGATCGGGATACTGGGTCAAGTTGGCCTGCAAACCGCGGAACCAGGTCAGCAAGGGAGCCAGGTAATCCTCCGGCGGCAGCAAAGATGGCACGTCGCTGCCCCAGGCCGTGCTGACCCATTGCACGGCCCCGCCCTCCTCGGTTGCCAGGTAGTGGCCTCCCAGCGGGCATTGCAAGCGGGCGTTCAAGACCTGCTCGGCAGCCGCCGGGGCATCCTCCACTTTCAGCTGCGAGGAAAAGACATCGAGGAACTCGGTCCCCGAGAGACTCGCCTGCCGCGCTCGCTTGTATAGCTGTTCATTGACCCAACCTTCCATTTGGCTGCCAACCAGGTTTTTGACAAAGGCGCGCACCTGAGCTGGCTCCTCCGCTTCGGTCACCGTCAGATGGGGCAAGGTCGCGACGAGCAGATCATATTGAAACGAGAGCACGCTGAAACCACCGTCATGGTAACGATAGATCCCGCCGAGCAGACGCGACATATTGGGACCGATCGCACGCCCCTGCCCCAAGCCGAGCGGGAGTCGATCGAGCAAGCCCGGCTGGGGCCAGGCCCCCAGGTAGGCCGGCAACATCCGCAGGGCGAAATAGGTTTGCAAGATCCCCTCGACCGCCGTGGGATCGGGAGGGGTCGCATCCTTGACGCCGGCGAACAGATGATGCGGGGGGATCGAACCTTGCAGCTGGTCGGAAACGACGTGGGCCTGGACCCCGGCGAGGTCATCGGGTGCAAACCGGAGCGCCTCCCGCGTCGGCGGTCCCAGCTGCCGGGCGATCTTCCCGTATTTTTCCGGGACCAACGGGGCGATTTCGGCGTGGATCTGCAGCCGTTCGTAAGCGGCCGCCTCCGCCTCGCCGTCGCCGCCGCCGTCCGCGGCGGGCAGCGCGGAACGCTGCACCCCGACCAGCAACGGATCCATCTGCTTCCAGTGTTCACTGTAGTAAGCGGCCCGTTGTTCGTACCAGGCGGCCTCCTCTTGCGTGACCGCCGAGATCGTCGTATCGGCGATCGGCAAGAACGTCCCCCGCCCCCCCCGGCGGGAATCGACCACCTCGTCGCCCACGGAGATCGGACCTCCGCCATCGGGACGACGCCCGAAGGCATCGGGCAGATAGCCTTCCCGGATCAGCGCGTCGATCGCTTCGATCGGTTGCCCATCGGCCTGGGAAGCCAAGCGTGCCAGATGGACCAGGGCGATATCGGCGCTGGAAAAGAGCCGACGGCGCAATTCAATCTGGTACTTCGGACTGACCAGGCCACGCAGCATGGCCGACGAAAGGTAGGCAAAGATCGTGTCGTTGCGTTCCAACGGCATCAGCCGCCGCGCCAAACGGAATTCGCGACTGTCGGCCAACGAATCCGCCTCCCCGCCGACCTCGAAAAACCGCCGGGCCAGCGTGCGGCTATTGGTGATCAGGAACCATTCCCCATCGATCGCCAGGAAGGAACGAACCCGATTGTCGGGCGAAGAGAGGAACGTGACCTCGTTGCCAGCGATCGTCTCGGTCGTCAAGGTCACCTCCTCGGACCCGCTCGCGACATTGCTCCGCTCGGCGTTCAACGAGGTTCGCAGCAGAAAGGCATTCTTCGCCTTCATCAAGACCCCCAGCGAGGCCCCATTGGCAAAGAACAGATCGCGTCCGATCACCGCCTGATCGTCGATCACCGAGGGGCCCATCAACCGACTCATCTGCGTCATCTGCACCGCCAACTGCTTCTCCAGACGGCGGCTGCCGCCGTAGTCGAAGGGCCGCAGCGAAATCATCCGGGAGATATCGCCGCCATAGTCGGACGAGAGGTCTTTGAACCACAGGTAATTCTGAAAGGAACCGAAGCGAAGGTAGAGGCATTCCGGGGGGACGCGATGAGCGATCGGCTCGATGGCGACTTCCTCCTCGATCTCCGGCAGCGACGAGGGTGCCCAGGCGGGCGGCGGGGGCAGCGGCTGGTCCGCCGATTGCAACCGCTCGGTGTCTCCTGCCGCGGCGCGGCGGAAGATCGCCGTCTGCAAACGCTCGGTCCCGCCGACCATCTCCAAGGTCGAGGCGACCTCGTTGTCCCTCTCCTCGGCGGCCGCCAGCACGTTGCCGACGGGAGCCAGTCCGAGCCGGCGACTGAGCATGGAAACGAGATACGTCTCGACGATCGGCGGATATTCCTCGGACTCGATCCGCGCTTCCGCTTTCGCACAATACGTTTCCCACCAGCCCTCCAGCAGCTCGCGATGCGCGGCGATCGGTCTCTGCTCCGGAACCAATTCGATCCGCCGCGAGGCGCCGCCGGACAAGCGGAGCTCAAGAGGCTGGTCGCCTTCGAAGAGGAACCAAACCTCGCGGCCGACCGCCTGCTGCGTCTCCTCCTCCGTCGCATTGCGGATGACGCGCGAAAGTCGGGAAAGCAACTGCCCGCGACCGATGCCCCGCTCCGGCGCGGCGTCCCGCTCCCTGCGATTCTCCTCTCCCTGCGGACGTTTGATCGAGCGCGAGACGGGGTAATGCACCCGTCCGGCGGCGTCGGTCACATGGATTTTTCGGCCGGGTGCAAAGGCCCCCGCCAGCGAGGTCGGCATTTCCAGGCGGGCGACGCCGAATGGCTTGCCCGCCACCGCGGTGGCACGCAGGGGCTGCTGGGCGGCGGCCGGGGCCAGCCAGCCACCGAGAAGCGCCAAGGCCAGCAGGACAACCTGCCGGCCGGTGCGGAGCGAAGGAGGCAACATCACGGTTTCCATCGGGAGCGGGCGCGGGGAAGCTGCAAGACGACTCCTCTGATCCTACGCGCGACACCCCTTCCGGTGCAGGGTGAAGCGGCGAAACAACAAAAAAACCG
>CAYNVI010000410.1:0-4940 GCA_964400585.1 uncultured Pirellulaceae bacterium
TGAAACACGGGATTTGGATCGAAAAGTGGCGCTGTCCAGCTAAGCAGCTGAGCATGTGTCATCCGGCAAAACAAAGTCGTAGACACGCTCCGCCGGCGGCCTCATTGGCGGACGGCATTAAGGCGGACGGCACGGCGGAGCGTGCCTGCTACATTAACTCCTCCTCGGCTGCTTAGGCCAATGCTTAGCCATCCGCGCCGGGATCGCGCAACAGACGGGCATTGATGGCGACGATCACGGTCGACACCGACATCACGAGTGCCCCGATCGCCGGTGGCATGACAAAGCCCAGCGGGGCGGCGACACCGGCGGCGAGCGGGATCGCCACGATGTTGTAGCCGCTGGCCCACCATAGGTTTTGGACCGTCTTCCGATACGTGTTTTGCGACAAGGCGATGATGTGCTTGACATCGCGGGGATCGGAGTTGACCAGCACGATGTCGGCGGTTTCCATGGCCACGTCCGTGCCGGCTCCGATCGCGATGCCGACGTCCGCCTCGGCCAGCGCGGGCGCGTCGTTGATCCCGTCGCCCACCATGGCCACGATCAAGCCGTCGTCGCGGAGTTTGCGAATCTCGTCCGCTTTGTCGTTCGGTAGCACTCCGGCGAAATAATCGTCCATCCCCAATTGCTCGGCGACGGCGGCGGCAACCGACTTCGAATCGCCGGTGATCATCATCACCTTGATGCCTTGTTCCTTAAGCCCGTCGATCGCTTCCCGCGACTCGTTCCGGACCACATCACCCAGCGCGATCGCCCCCACCACGTCTCCCTCGACGATGACGTACACCACCGTTTTTCCTTCCTCAGCCAGATGCTCGACCCGCTCGTGATCGCGCGACAGGTTGTGCTCATCAAGGTAGCCGGGGCTGACGACTTTTACGGCACGGCCGTCGACGCTGGCTTCGGCACCTTTGCCGCTGATCGCGCGGAAGTTTTCCGGGGAGGGCCATTCGAGCTCTTGCGCTTCGGCTTCGGCAACCACGCCCCGGGCGATGGGATGTTCCGACTGGCTTTCGAGCGATGCCGAGAGACGCAGCAATTCCTGCTCGTCGAGCTCCCCCAGCGTCACCATTTCGCTGACCGCAAACCGGCCTTCGGTCAACGTCCCCGTTTTGTCGAAGACGACCCCCTGCAGTTTGCGAGCCCGTTCGAATCCGTCGCGATCGCGGACCAGCAGCCCGCGTTTGGCGCCCAGGGCGGTCGACACGGCGGCGACCAGCGGCACCGCCAGCCCCAAGGCGTGGGGGCAGGTAATGACCATGACCGTCACCATGCGCTCCAGCGCATAATCGAAGGGGCGGCCGACAAACAACCAGACGGCGAGGGTCACGACGCCCACGGAAATCGCCACCAGCGTCAGCCAGAAGGCGGCCCGGTCGGCCAGGTTCTGGGAGCGGGAACGCGACTCTTGCGCTTTGCGAACGGTGTCGACGACCTGCGAGAGGTAGGTCTCTTCACCGGTTTTCTGAACTTCCAGCGTGATCGACGATTCCCCATTGACCGCACCGCCGATCACCTCGTCGCCTTCGCCCATTTCGACCGGTTGGCTTTCGCCGGTGAGCATCGATTGATCGACGCTGGTCACGCCCTTGATGATTTTGCCATCGATCGGGATCTTTTCGCCCGGTTTGACCAGCACGCGATCGCCTTGCCGGATCTCGGCGACCGGGACGTCCTCGGTCGTCTCGTCCTCGGTCAGCCGGTGGGCCTGGTCCGGCATCAGCTTGACCAATTCTTCCAGAGCCCCGGAAGCACTCATCACGCTCCGCATTTCGATCCAATGGCCGAGCAGCATCACGTCGATCAGCGTGGCCAATTCCCAAAAGAAAACGCGGCCTTCCAGGAAAAAAACGACCAGCGAGCTGTAGACGTAAGCGGTGACGATCGCCAGGCCGATCAGCGTCATCATCCCTAGATCGACGTCTTTCAGCTCCTGGTACAACCCCTTCAGAAAGGGCCAGCCGCCGTACAAGAAAAGCACCGTGGCGAAACCGAACTGAACGTACTGTTCACCCGGGAAAGCCAGCGTCTGCTCCAGTCCGAGCCATCCCTGAATCATTTTCGACAGCGCCAGCACCGGCACGGTCAGGACCAACGCGACCCAAAAACGCCGCCGAAAATCGTGCAGCATGTGCTCGTGGTGCGACTGATGATCGCCGCTGGCTTGCGAGTCGCTAGCTTGCGAGTCGCTGTCCGCGTTCGACCCTTCGTGTTCGGCCCTTTCCTCGGGGCCAGGCTGTTCCTCGGGCGGGGCCGTCTCGTCGCTGCTGGAGGACGGTTGCGACCGCTGCGTTGCATCGTTCATGAGCGGGGAGTCTCAGGCGCACGGGGAGAGTGAGGCGAACGCTGCATCCTCGACCACGGTCCGGATAGCAACTGGCCGCACGACCACGTGCAAAGCCGATGCCGGGAAAGCCTCCACCGAAGGCTCCTTGTCGACGATTCTCCTCCCCCCTGGTGCTTTGATCCCGGCTCCGGCCATGCCTAGCGCGCATCCCCCGCATCGACCGGGAGGTCGGCGTTCCAATCCCGGAGGGCTTGTCGAAGCCGGGCCGCGATTTGCGGTTCCTGGGCCACCCGGTTCTGCTGTTCGCCGACGTCAGCCCGCAGATCATACAGCTGCGGATCGCTGCCATCGTAGTTCATCATGAATTTCC
Source organism: uncultured Pirellulaceae bacterium (assembly GCA_964400585.1). Lineage (GTDB taxonomy): Bacteria > Planctomycetota > Planctomycetia > Pirellulales > Pirellulaceae > CAYNVI01. The sequence continues at coordinate 2,661 of CAYNVI010000410.1, forward strand.
AACGGCCGTCCCGGACCGCCAGGTCGGGGTTATCTTGAGCGGGGTTGCCGGGGCGGTCGGGAGGCCGTCGCCAGAAAATCGGCGCCTGGCGGCTCGCCTTAGCCCGTCCCAGCAGGGTTCCGCTCAGGTCTTCGCCATCGAGCTGGGCGTGGGCCGGCGGCGCGATCCCCGCCAGCGTGTACAGCGACGCGTTGACGTCGAGGGCGCAGAGGACCGAGTCGCGATTGGTGGTCCCGACCGCCTGAGGATCGACCAGCCCGGGCCCCCAGACGATCAACGGCGAGCGAACGCCGCCTTCGAACAGCCAGGTCTTGGAACCGCGGAGCGGCCGCGCGTCGCCCGCCCCCGCTTCGGGACCGTTATCCGAAGCGAAGACGATCAGGGTATTGTGGCGGAGCGCCGGATCATCGCGGATCCGATCAAACAGCAGGCTCAGTTGCCGGTCCATCGCCTCGAGCACGGCGTAATAAAGCGCCCGCTTGCTGCCATCGGTCGAACCCCGCAAGGCCCGCGGGGGGAAGAAGGGCGAATGGACGTCGTCGGGCCAGAGGTTGATATAGAAAGGCTTGCCCTGCTGCGTCGCCTGATCGATAAACGCCACTGCCCCTTCGACAAAAGCCGCGGTGATCTGGGAGCGGTCGAGCCAACGGATCGGGCCGCGGCCCAGCTCGGCCGAGCCCAAATCGTGCCGCCGCGGCGGCTGGCCATCGTAGGCATCCTTCAGCGGGAGGACCCGCGGTCCAAGGCCTTCAAAGTTGGTCAGACTGCGATCGAATCCGTAGGCCCCGATCAAGGGCGCGTCGCCCACATCCCGTTGGCCACCCATGTGCCACTTGCCGAAATGCCCGGTCGCGTATCCCGCCCGCTGCAGCTGCCGGGGCAGCGAGGGAGCCGCCGGGTCGAGCCACTGGGCCATGCCGCGCTGGCGATTTTTTTTGCGGTTCGCCAAATAGGAACCGATCCGCCAACGCTGCGGGTACTGGCCGGTCGTCAAAGCGACGCGGGAAGGGGAACAGATCGGCGAGTTCACGTAGAAGTTCGTGAACCGGATCCCCTCGGCAGCCAACCGGTCGATCGCCTCGGTCTCGACGACTTCACCACCGAAGCAGGAGAGATCGGACCAGCCCATGTCGTCGATGAAGACGACCACCAGGTTGGGGCGGGTGGCCGCCGCCGCAGGTTCGTCCGCCCTCGCCAAGACGCACCCGAGCGGGCTCAGGAGCGAGGCGAGGAGCAGCCCTCGCCGCACCGCCAGCGCGGCGGGGCAGGGGCGGGCGGAGACGCAGCGGTGGAAGGCGCGCGGCACGCGGAAGCCACAAGCTTGAAATAGGGTGGCGATCATCGGGTCACCAATGGGCTAGGGGGGGCGGGCGAGGCGGTTCGAACCGCCGCTGGTCGTGATTCGCACCCCCCGTCGGCAACCGCAGGCGGATCGCGAAAGGGGGCCCTCCTCTTCATCCTTGCAGCTGCCGGACTAGACTAGAAGATCAGCGCCACTTTTCATAAGCGGGTTGGGGGCTTGCCCCCCGGCCTCCCTCGGACGTGCCGGCGGCTAGCGGCGAAACCGCTCAACTGACCGACCAGGTCAAGAGTCGATTGCCGGAACAGCCCATTGCCGGACCAGCCCTACAGGTGCTGCGGACAAGGGACTGCTGAACTTTTCACCCTCCCCCCCGTCTCGCCGATTGCGATCGGCCCTCTTTGGCCTCCTCCTCCAATCCCATCAGCCAAGATGCACTTGCTCGTTTCGCGATCATTGCCCCGCCCCGTCGCCCTGGCCTTTGCAATGGCCCTGGTGATGTTGTCGTTCGCGGGAACCTGTTGCCGGGGCGTCGCCGCCTGGGCGGCGGATCCAAGCTCCCTGAAATTGTGGGCCGACGGGGCTCCCGGAGCGATGTTCGATGCCCCGGGGGACCAGCCGACATTGACGCTGTATCCCGTCGAATCGGAGCGGCCCACGCCGGCGGTGGTGATCCTGCCCGGCGGCGGTTACGGCCACTTGGCGATCGACCACGAAGGGCATCAGATCGCCGCTTGGCTCAATTCGCTGAACATCACCGCCGGGATTTGCGAGTACCGGCATCGGGGACGTGGCAACAACGGCAAGGGCTACGGCCATCCCGCCCCGATGCAAGATGCGCAGCGGGCCGTTCGTTTGATGCGGGCGAACGCCGAAGCCTGGAACCTGGCCGCCGGCCGGATCGGGGTGATCGGATTTTCCGCGGGCGGCCATCTCGCCTCGACGGTCAGCACCCATTTCGACGCCGGCAACGCGGACGC